>NZ_JBEDNP010000032.1:0-17783 GCF_040105315.1 Pseudonocardia tropica | reverse complement strand
CTCGACCTCGGCGACCATGCGCACCGCCCGCTCACGCAACTCCGGCGGATACGGCGGCTGGGAACGACGTGTCATGACTCCATCTCCTCAGAAGATCAAGTCTCCCGACACGCCGGGGCGGTTCAATTGCGGCGATCCCCTTCTGAGATGGGCGGTGAATGTCTGGATTGGGCCGAAGCTCCTCGACCAAACTGGTGAGGATCCTGCCCGTTTCGGCGGCGTCGGACCCTACGGTACGTCCGATATGAACGAGTGCCCGGGAGCCGAGTTCCCCGCACGCCTCAAGCTTGCTGACGGCCAAGGCTGCCGACGCCTTAGCGGCCCGCCACCGGCCGAGGTAGAGGTTCGCCCACGCCAAGTTCGCTCTTGCCAGACCTTCCGGACGGTCTTGGCCCACCGCGGCCGAAGCATCCGCCGCAAGCGAGAGTGACTCGAACGCCTGATCCCACTTGCCTAGTTCGAGCAGCGCGACACCACGCAAGTTGTGCATGTAGTTCCCGTTGTCCGCCTCGGCGGTCCCGACGTAGTGAGCGGCGCTCACCTCCGCTTCCGCTGCGGCGGCCGCCGGATCACCGGTCACGAGCGCATACAGGGCCGACATATTGTGCTGCCAGGCATGGACCACCGCGGAGTCGCCCGGCTCGCGCAGTTCGACGAGGAGCAACACGACGTCCGCGGCGGCCTCGGTATTCGCGTTGTAGCAATGGGCGAGGCCGAGTTCGAATGCCGCGCGGAAGCGGATCAGGCGCGGCACGGTCAGGTCGGCCACCAAGGGAGACAGCACGTCGACGGCCTCGGCCGGCCGGTGCATGTGCCGCAGAGCGATCCCTGACCACATCTCCCATTGACCCGACGGGCCGCGAGGTCCACCGCGCTCGGACCGGCGCCGGAAGTAGGCTGCTGCCGTCGCGAGGTCCCCTGCGAACAGCTCGGTGAAGCCTCGACAGACGTCGGCCGCAGCGGAGTCGGACACGCCGTCGTGCTCGGCGCGCTGAACCGCCACCCGAACGAACTCGGCGTCGCCGTGCCGGACGATGAAGTCCGCGACCTCGGCGAGTGCCTCCAACGCCTCCTCCCGCTCACCACCCCGGAATCGGTGCCGGTACTCGTTCTTCACCGGATCGGCATCGGAGAGCTGCCTCCAGCCGGCTCGGTCGGAAACCGACTCCGCGTACCAGTCGGCAAGGCGCAGGTCCAGATCGATGCGCCGCTTGGAGGTCAGCCGCGACAGCACGTAGTCCGTGTCGAGCGGGTGGAGACGGAGCAGTCCGTCGTCCCCGCAGATCAGCTCACGCCGGGCAACCAGCTCGTCGAGGGCATCCTCGACCTCGTCCGAAGGGCATTCGTTCACCGCCACCAGCGCGTCGACACTCATCGGCACACCGGCCACAGCGACTGCCTCGACCGCCTTCCGGGTCGCCCCGACGAGACCGTCGAAGGCGTCCGAGACGAGCTGCCGCAAGAGTTCGTCGGGCGCGGACTCGGCGCGAAGTAGCCGACGACGCCCCGACATCGGATGGTCGCGCAAGTGTGCGATCACCAACTGCAGTCCGCGGGGTACACCTCCGACACGCCGGCTCAGGGCGCGCAGCGCGTCGTCGTCCAGCTTCCCTGTCCCTGCCCGGCCGTCGACGTCCATCTGCCGCAGCAGCGACGCCGCATGATCCGGGTCCAACCCTTCGTGCAATTCCAGGTGCACGATCGCCACGTCGTTCTCGACGTCGAGACGCAACGCCCGCTGGGACGTCGTTATCACGGTCGGCGCGGAGGGAGCGTCGGCCACGGCCCGGAGGAACACCGGGATGTCCACGCCGAGGATCGCGCCGGACTGCGGTTCCTGCAGATCGTCGAGATTGTCGAGAACGATGAGAACCGCGCGGTCGGCCAACGCCTCGAACAGAGCTGGGAGGGCGGCCGCCCGCGTTGCGGAGAAGCGACGGGCGAGCTGTGACCTCGCGATGTCCGGGAGCAAGCTGCTGGTCTCGTGGACGATGCGGTCCAGGCTGAGGTCGGCGGCGCCGGTGCGGGTGCTGAGGTAGACGACGCAGTCCAGGGATGGAGTGCCGGGCTCCCGGGACTCGACCAGGTCGGTGGCCACCTTCGTGACGACACCACTCTTACCGACACCACGACGACCGATCACTCCCACCACCCGGTGCGGACCGGTGATCAGGTCGGCGAGTCGTTCGCGCAGCTCGTCGCGGTCGTGCCAGTGCTCGAGGGACCCCGACGGACGCAGCCCGACGATTCGCGGCGGTGCCTCCCACAAGGCGGGGACCGACGCGGGAGCATCAACCCTCAGGGTCGGCCACACCCGGAGGATCACATCGAGCGGGATGAGGTATCCGGTCTTGGCGTCCTTGTCGGGATCGACGCTGGCGACGATCCCGACAACGGCACGGAGCTGTGCGTCCCACACCGGTGCTCCGCTGTAGCCGGGGCCGATGGACAGGCCGGTGCTGCGGTCGCCTTCCATCTGCACCAGGTCGTCACCGCGACGGCGGGACAGCCGTCCGTCCGCGAACTGCTCCCCGGCACGTGCTCGCGGGAAGCCCCACACCTCGAAGCGGTGCCCGGAGACGTCGCCGGGGACGACCAGCCGGACCGCAGAGGAACCGGGCGGGGCCCCTCCCTCGACGCGCAGAACAGCGATGTCGCCGTAGCGGGATCCCTCTGTCCGTTCGATCACGAGCGTGACCGGTCGGACCACCTGCTCCGCGAACGGGAAACGGACCGTCACCGGACGCGCGTCCTGCCGCCCGGCGGCTTCACGCCAGACATGGGCACAGGTCACGACGTGGTGCGAGTCGACCAACATCCCGGTACCGACGGGAACATCCCCGTCCAGGATCGCCACCACACCGCACTCGAACGCGAGCCGGACGGGAGCCGATGACACCTGGGTGTGCTCACTCGTCATGGCCGTTCCAGACAATCTTGATCTTGAAGTTGGCCTGCATGCTGCTGGACGCGATGACGGCGCCCATCTTCATGCTCAGCGACAGACCGAACTCGACCTCCACGGTGTCGGGCTTGCGGCTCATCCCGCGCATCCGTCCGATCAACGACTCGGCGATCGGCGTCACCACGGCCGTCGCCGACTCGAAGTCGGTCTGCGCCTCGATCACCGCGTCCGAGCGTGCGGCCAGGCGAAGGTTGTCCGCGTCGGCCGCCTCCTGCTGGACGACGACGACGACGGTCCCGCCGTCGGGCAGCTCGTACCGCACCAGTGCCCCTGACATCCGACCTCCCATTGGTCTTGCACGACGGCGACGCGACCAGTCCGTCCCACGTCATCCGACTGCGCCCAGAGCTCGTCCCACCTCGGCGATCGACGTCGCCGTCGGAAGTTCACGGCCAGCGAGCGGCGAGGACGAGATGTCGATTCCGCGAACGCCCGGGATTTCCAAGAGCTCCGTGGCCAGGCGGATCGCCGCATCGATTCCGGCCCGCCGCGGATCCCGGGACCCCAGGACGCCCTCGGCGTACAGAGGTGGCAGCGCGAGACCCGGGAACCCGGCCAGCAGCTCAGCTGACTCGCGGTCGAGCAGGAGCGGCACGCACGCGATGAACGACATGTCGGAGCCGAGGACCGCCGACACCTCCGACACGAACCGCTCCACAGGCTCCGCACCTCCGGCGTGGTTGACGAAGCAGACCTGCGCGCCCGCGTGGGCCTTCTCGACCAGACGGGACGGACGGGCCGACGTCGGCGGACCGAGGGGGGTCTCGCTGACCGATACGAGCAGCCCCGCCGACCGGGCGAGCGCGGCGAGCTCGGTCGAGTCGAGATCGAAGACCGGCTGCGCGTCCACGCGATGCCCGACGGCCGGATGGTCACCCGTGACGCAGTGGACACCGCCGACCCCGACAGCGGCGAGCGCGGCCAGCTCACCTTCCAGTGCCACCCGGTTTCGATCACGACAGTTCATTCCGGCCCATGCCGGCACCCCTGCCGACTGCACCAACGAGACCTGGAACGACGGGGGAAACTGAACTCGCGCTCCCGGCCTGTCACCGGTGAGTACCGCATCGACACCCGGGGCAAGGGCCTCGACGCATCGGAGCGTGTCATCGCGGCTGCAGGGCACCGTGCTCAGGTCGGCCACGACGATCGGCCGTCGCACCATGAGAGACGACAAGGCGTGCGCGGACGACTGGGGAGGACGAGGTCCGCGCCAGGCCACCGTGGCCAGCCGAGTCCAGGGACAACGGAACGAACCGACCTCGCACGACCCGTCGGGCAGAACTCCTCCACACGGGCCGTAACTCATAGATTTCGGACAGTCGTCCACGACGGGTGACTCGCACGCCCGGCCTGACCGTTACGCGCACCGGACACCTGCCCCGAGGCAATATTCCCCTCGCGCGGCCGGACGTATACCCAGCATCACCGACCGAACCCGTCGACGTAGCTCTCTGCCAGCGCAGCCCCGAAGAAGTCGGCCGGGCGCCGGGATCGGACCGAACGAACGCGATCTCACCGAGTCCAGCGTAGGCCAACACTGCGTCTACACCCGTGCCACCGGACAGGAAGTGCGACCGTTCGCACTGTCCTGACGACTCGTCGAGGTCCCCGACGATTCGGGACTACGTGGCGAAGAACTTCGTGCACCTCACCTCCTCGAACACACGGCCGGCGAGGCAATGGACTCGATGGCCCCGTCCACGCGCGGTCGCGCCGCCGCGGATGGTCTGCCACCGAGAAGCAGATCGTTCGCGTGAGCGAGCAAAGCCTCCGCCACGGATCGGTCGTCGCGACTCTCGCCGACAGCGTGCTCCGACACCTCAAAACTGCCCCTCGTTCGTCGCTGCTCCGGCGCGAGTTCCCGGAACCGCCTACGGAACGCCCCGGTAATGGCGATTGGGCTGTCAGTGGATTCGTGGTGGCGCCGCGAGACGCATGGCAGACGTCGGATGAGACACAGGACGGTCGGGACACTCATACGCTACGCCGCCACTGAGCAGTCGACCGTGTCATCGCCTGGAGGCAGTAATGACGAACAACATCAACACGCTCGAAGCAGCGTTTCCCGCGTTCGCCAAGATGCGGCCGTTGAGCGGGTTTGAGGCCCAGAACGCCGACAGCCCTGGAGGAGGAAAGGACCCCCGGCTGGCTGCACTCGACCGGACGATGGCCATGGCCGGCCTCGACACCGGCGAGGGGCTGTCCGTGCAAGGCTTCTGGGACGACGCCTGGGACTGGGGCAAGAAGGCCGTGGAGACCGGCAAGAAGGCCTACGAGATCGGTAAGGGCCTTGGCCTGTTCTCGGACGGCCCGGATGCCCAGATCGAGGCCCAGTTCCTAGATACGTTCCTGCGCACACAGGTCGAGGACCTGATCAAGAAGCTGCACGAGTACGTCAACCGCTACGGCGGGCTGATCGAGTGCGTCCCATTGGTCACACGGTGCGTCGAGCAGTTCGGTGCCGGGCAGTACGCCGCCGCGCTGGCGACCGGCTATCAGGCCTACAACTGCATCAGTTCGAAGATCTGACGCGGCGATGCCCGATGACCCGCGAAACCGACCCGGGCCACCGCGGGCGCGGCGGGAGTCGTCGCGAGGTACTCCGACGGTCGGCGCCCGGTCGGACGCCGCCCGCGCGGACCCGCGTAACCGCCGACGACCTGGCGAGGAGCACCCGGTCGCGCCCCGGCCGGCCCGGGATGTGTTGATCATCCCGGTCGGCACCCTCCCCGCCGGCGCCGACCCGGTCGACTTGGCCGCGCTGCTGGAGCGGCTGCGCGGCGACCGCGCGAGGAAGGTCCGGCCGATCGGCCGCGCGGCAGCGCCGGAGGCGATCGCCGCGACGCTGACCGAGCCGGAGATCGCCGATCTCGTCCACGAACTCGGTGGGCGGGCGACGGTCGTCAGCGACACCCCGATCGACCTCTGATCGTCTCCCGGGGATGACCCCGGGACCGACTCTCCCGGCCGTCCGGAGGCGGCCGGTGGAAGGGACGTCCGCCATGCCCGATCCGAAACCCCGCCGATCCACCCGGTCGACCCGGCGTCGCGACGAGCCGGAGTACTCCGACACCGGACCGGCCGTGGACGCACCGGAGCCCACCGAGGCGGACGGCCTGCAGCCGGCCGCCGACACCGGACCCGCCGACGGCGAACCCGATCCCGACGGCGAGCACTCCGTCACCGGGAAGCCCCGGCAGTACCTGATCGCCGCCCGCGGCGCGGTGAACCGGATCGGTCCGGCGGATTTCGACCCGCAAGCGGCGGGCGTGAACGCGAACATCCTTGCCGCCCTCGAGGCTGGGGCGGGCACGGTCCTCGCGACCCTGGAGGGCCCGCAGAGCCTCGCCGTCGCCGGTGCGGGCCCTCCCGCACAGGACTTGATCTTCGTTGCCGAGATGGACGACCAGCAGGCCCACAACCTGCGACGGAACTTCAGCACGGCGATCGTCGCAGAGGATGTTCCGGTCGAGATGGCCCCGGCGACACTGGCGCCGGACCCCGGCCTGCTGCCGATCATGCCTCTGGAGGACGCCGTCCACGTGTCGGTGGTCGTGCGCGCGGACGGGCAGGCGCTGGCCGGGGCCAACGCCTACCTGATGGGCAGCGTATTCCCGGCCCAGGGCGTCGCCGACGAGGACGGGCGAGTCGAGTTCACGATCTACGGCGAGCGGCTGGACACCATCAAGGCGCTCTACGTCAAGCCGCGCGGGGACTACTGGAGCCTCTGGCTGCCGCGCCCGTCGCTCGTCGAGGGCCGGGACAACGTGGTCGAGCTCCATCCGCTGGGGGTGCAGTACCCCGGCTTCCCGGACGAACAGGTCTGGGGATGGGGCCAGACCGCCATGGGGCTCGACCGGCTCGACGGCGACCTGACCGGCGCCGGGGTCCGGGTCGCGGTCGTCGACTCCGGGGTGCAGGCCGACCACCCGAACCTCAGCGTCGACGACGGCCGCGACCTGGTCACCGGCAACGCCTGGGGCACCGATGGCGTCGGCCACGGCACCCACTGCGCGGGCGTGATCTGCGCCAGGGACACCGGCTCCGGCGTCCGTGGGTTCGCCCCGGACGCCGAGCTGATCGCCGTCAAGATCTTCCCCGGGGCGCAGGTCAGCCACCTGGTCGAGGCGTTGAACTTCTGTATCGAGGCGGAGGTCGACGTCGTCAACATGAGCCTCGGCGTGCCGGCGCTGGACCCGCCGCAGATCGAGTTACTGCAGGGCAAGCTGCGCCAAGCACGCGCAGCCGGGGTGGCCTGCATCGTGGCCGCCGGCAACTCGGCCGGACCGGTGCAGTATCCGGGGGCGTTCGCCGAGGTGCTCACAGTAGCCGCGGTCGGCCGACAAGGTACCTTTCCGGACGACAGCTACCACGGCACGCAGGTCAGCGGTCCCGCTCCAGGCCGGGACGCGTTCTTCCCCGCCAAGTTCACGTGCTTCGGACCCGAGGTCGACGTGGCCGCGCCCGGCGTCGCGGTCCTCTCGACCTTCGCCCCGACCGGATACTCCGCGATGGACGGCACCTCGATGGCGGCCCCGCACGTGGCCGGTCTGGCGGCCCTGCTCGTCGGGCACCACCGAGACCTGCGCGACGCCCCCCGCGACGGCGCCCGCGTGGACCGCTTGTTCCAGATCATCACCAGCGGCGCCCGCAGACTGCCCTTCCCCGCTTCCGACGACCTCCGCCAGGGCTCCGGACTCCCGACCGTGGACCGGGCGCTGGCCACGCGGAGCACGAACGAAGTCCGGACCTCGCCAGCCGAGGCGACGGCGACGGCGACCGGCCGGGAGACCCGCCCCGACCTGAGCGACGAGTTCCCGATGTTCAAGGGCATCACACCCGGCCGGACCGGGACGGTCGACCTGCGGTCGCTGCAGGCCGAGCTGGACGACCTGGCCCAACTGGAGGATCAGCTCGCCAGCCGGGGCGAGCCGACGCTGGCCGGGCACGGTGGTCGGCCCTCGTCGCCGGAGCTGCAGCAGCTCGACGACACGATGCGCGACCACGGGATCGCCATCCCGTCCGGCACCGGTCCGAACCGCCCTCGACGAGACGTTCGGCTCGACAAGCTGGACCGGGCACTCGCCGCGGCCGGCCTCGCCACCGCCCCGGTCTCCGTGCAGGACATGGCGACGCCGACCGCCGAGCACAGCGCCGAGTTGCAGTTCCTCGACACGTTCCTGCAGGACCCGGTCGAGGACCTGATCCAGCAGCTGCGGCGCTATGCCCACCAGTACAGCGGTGTCCGCGACTGCGTCCCGCTGATCGACCGAACGGTCCGCCTGTTCGGTGCGCATGACTATCCGGGTGCCCTCGCCACCGGGTACCAGGCGTTGACCTGCATCCGTTCCAAGCTCGGCGGTTGAGGCCGGCCGCACGCGGCGGTGCGTCCGCGCGCGGGCGTTGCGATCGACTTGTGTGAACCCGACATCAAGGAGAAGACCGATGGAGAACTCGACGTTCGAGATTCTGAGCACCGACCCGGTCACCCAGGTACCCGAACCGGTCCGGATCACGACCGCGGCTCTGCGCGACGCCCTGCTCAAGAACCCGGCGTTGCTGGTCGGCGCGCTGCACGAGGTGCTGGAGAAGCGGTTCAACCCGAACCTGGCAACGGCCGAGGCACCGGTCACCCTGGACACCCCGATCAGCGGCCTGATCGCCGACGTCGACTTCCAGCGGCTGTCTTCGGCCGCGCGCCGGCTGACCCGCGGCGATCTGATGTCGCTGGCCGGCTGGGGCGACACGGTCAAGAAGTCACCCGAGGAGCTCGGCCTTGATGTCGAGGACATCCAGCTCATCCGGGACATCTTCGGCAAACAACTGGGCTCTGAGCTCGGGCTGAGCTTCCTGGACAACATCTCCTGTTGCTCGTGCACGCCGTGTTGTTGCGCTGCCGCGGTGACACCACCAGCCCGCGCGCTGGCGTGACGAGGCATCGGGATGGGGAGCGAGAGCCGGGGGCAACCGATGCGTGTCCTGCTGGTGTGGCCGTGTTCTCGCAACGAGGTGCTCGGCTGGGGTGATCTTGGCGCCGTCGCCGAACCACTCGCACTCGAGTACCTGGCTGCCGGACTAGGCCTCGACGGCCATGCCGTGCAAGTGTTGGACCTGCGTCTGCACCCGGGATCGCTGGATCGCACGCTCGACGAGTTCGCCCCGCACGTGGTCGGGGTGACCGCGTACTCGATGCACGTACTGGCCGCCCTGAAAGTCTGCGCACAGGTGAAGGCCCGCAGGCCGAATTGCCGGACGGTAGTCGGCGGGCACCACGCCACCCTGCTGCCCGAGGACTTCCTCGAACCGCAGTGCGACCACGTCGTCGTCGGCGAGGGTGTTGCGCCGGCACGGGCGCTGCTCGCTGCCCTGAGCGCGGGGAACCCCGAACGTGCGGTCGCCGGCGTCTGGTCCCGGGGGCAGACCGGCTTCGTGTGGGGCGGCGAGCCCGGGCCGTTCCGGATCGACGACCTGCCGCAGCCGGACAGGTCGGTCACCGCCGGCGACCGGCACGCCTACTTCATCGACTGGATGAAGCCGGTCGCGCTGGTACGCACAACCGTCGGGTGCCCGTACCGCTGCACGTTCTGCTCGCTGTGGAAGATCATGGACGGGCGCTATCACCGCCGCGAGATAGACGGCGTCGTCGCCGAGATCGCCGGAATCGACGAGGAGTTCGTGTTCCTCGTCGACGACGAGGCCTTCATTGACGGCCGCCGGATGACCGCACTGGCCAGGGCTCTGCACGCGGCGGGGGTCCGCAAACGCCTGTTCGCCTACTGCCGCATCGACACACTCCTCCGCCAGCGCGACGCCGTGGCGGCGTGGAAGGAGGTCGGCCTGGAGCGCCTGTTCGTCGGGATCGACGCCACCACCGGCGACATGCTGCAGGAGTACAACAAACGGGTCACCGTCAGCCAGGTCGAAGCCGGCCTACGACTGGCCCGCGAGCTCGGGATCGAGATCTTCGCGCAGTTCGTCGTCAGCCCCACATTCAGCCGTCGCGACTTCCGGCAACTGGTGCGCTTCATCGAGCACCACCGCATCAGCTATCCCTCGTTCACCGTTCTCACCCCCATCCCCGGTACCGCGATGCTGGAGACCTTCGATGCGGTGACCGAACGCCAGTCCAACGGTCGGCCGAACTGGGAGCTGTTCGACTGCCAGCACGCCGTCACCGCGACCGCGCTGCCGCGCGAGGAGTTCATCCGCGAGTACGTAAACCTGTTCCAGGTCTTCAACGGCGCCTACACCCGACACCGCGACCACAACGTCGTCGTCGACAACCCCACGTGCGAGGGCGACATCGGTGCGATGACCGCGCTGCTGCGGCGGCGGTCGGCGCCGGCCACCGTCCTCGCGCCGCCCGAAGCAGCCCCCCACCCAGCCGAGAGGCAGAATTCATGAAACTCGACATCGACACCGTCGAACCGCGGCTGCAGGCCCTCCGGGTCCAGCTCGTCGACGTCGACGACGGGGTGCTGGTCAAGCGCGGCCGCGTCGAGTTCCGGGTTTCCGGGGCGCGGGCGGCGCAGGTGCTGCAGCTGCTCCTGGTCACCGCCGTCGGTGGGGCCACCAGGACTGAGCTCTGCGCGCCGTTCGCGGGACCGGACCGCGCCGCTGTGGATCGGCTGATCGGGGAGCTGGAGCGCCGGCGGATCCTGGTCCCGCCGGAGGAGGCGCCCGGCGCGGCCACTGACAGCCCGGAGACCGAGAACGACCTGTTCGTCTGGCACTTCGGCGAGACCGTGGACTCGCTCGCCGACCGGCTGGTCGCACGGCGGATCACGATCATGGGCGTGAACGCCGTCTCGCACCGGATTGCAACGGCGCTCATCGACGGCAGCGTGCCCGGCGTCGAGGTCGTGGACTACCCCCTGCTGGCCAACCTGCGGATGTTCGACGACCGCGGCGCACTCGACACGACGCGGTGGACCGCCGGCATCACCCCGGTGCCCTACGACCGATGGCGGCCCGACGACGACCCCGACCGTCCGGTCACCCTGATCGCCACGACCGACTTCGGTGGACTGCGCATGCTGCGCTGGTGGAACGAGCAGGCCGTCGCCCACAACTGGCACTTCCTGCCGGTCGCGTTACGTGACCTGATCGGCTACGTCGGCCCGTTCGTCGTGCCCGGCGAGACCGCCTGCTATGAGTGCCTGCGCGCTCGGCAGAACTCGCACCTGGCTGACCCGCCATTGCACCGAGCCACCGAGGAGCACGCCTTCGAGGGACAGGCCGCGACCGGCTTCCATCCGGCGATGGCCTCGATCCTCGGTGACATCGCGGCGCTGGAGATGGTCAAGTTCTACGGTGGATGGCCGGGTCCGCGCCTGGTCGGGTCCCTGGTCGAGGTGAATCTGTTGGCGACAACCATGGCGTCGCGGCGAGTGCTGCGTATCCCGCGCTGCGCGGTATGCGGCAATCGAGGCCGTCGCTCGGGGATCTCACTGACCCGGCAGTCGTTCCTACCAGGGCACGAGGTCTACGCGTGAGCGCCACCCCGACCGCGGTGCGCCGGGCCCGGCTCGCCGATCTCACCGAGTACCTGGTGGATGACCGGGTCGGCGTCGTCGGCGCGGTGGAAGAGTCGCCGCGCGCAGCGGGCGCGCCGGACTTCTTCCATTTCGTGGCCCGCGCGGCGAACACCGCGACCTTCTCGGCGTTGCCCAACTTTGCCAACGCCGGTGGGGCGGCGATGGTGCGCGAGGATGCCGTGGCCAAGGCCATCGGCGAGGCAGTCGAGCGGTACTGCTCAGCGATCTTCGACGTCGAACGGCTGCCGTTGGCCACGGCTGAGGACGCCCCGTTCGACTGTGTCGATCCCGCCGAGTTCGCCCTGCACACCGATGCCGAGTACGACGACCCGGGGTTCCCCTGGGCCCGGTTTCGGACCGACACTCCGGTGCGCTGGGTCCCGGCGACTGACCTGGCGACCGGTGGGATCCGGCACGTGCCCGCGGCGATGGTCTACGTCCCTTACACCTACTATCTCGACAGCGGCGACCGGGCGATCGTTCAGCCCATCTCTACCGGATTGGCATGTCATAGCAGCCCCGCCGAGGCCGCCCGATCGGCGATCTGCGAGACCGTCGAACGGGACGCGTTCACAATCACCTGGCAGGCCCGGCTCGCCGCCCGCCAGATCCTCGTCGAGACTCTCTCCGACGCCAACTACGACGCGGTGCACCGGTTCGAACGGACCGGCAGCACGGTGACGCTGCTCGATATCACGACCGACTTCGCCGTCCCGACGGTGCTCGCCCTCCTACACAGCGCGGCGCCGGGAGCGCCCGCGCTGGTGGTCGCCGCCGCGGCCGAACCGGACCCGGAGCTCGCGGTCCGTAAGAGCCTCGAGGAGCTGGCACACACCCGCCGCTACAGCCAACAGATCAAGGACGGGCTACCGAGGCTGGCGAGGCTGCCCGGCTACACCAACGTCGTGGACCAGGTGTCACACCTGAACTTCTGGGCCGACCACGCCAACGCCGAGCTAGCGCAGTTCGCGGTCGCCTCACCGGAGCGGGTGGCCTTCGACGACCTCCCGAGCATCGCCACCGGCGCCCCGGACCACGACGTCGCTGCACTGGTCGACCGCATCAGCCGGGCCGGGCACCAGGTCCTGATCGCCGACGTGACCACCTCAGACGTGCGCGACCTCGGCCTCACCGTCGTTCGGGCGATCGTGCCGGGCAGTCATCCGCTGTACATGGGTCACACCGGTCGAGCCAGGGGCGGGCGCCGGCTGTGGGAGGTACCGCAGCGGCTCGGCCATCGCGGCCTCAGCCGGGAGATCGGCGACAACCCTTTGCCCCACCCGTACCCGTGAGAATCCGACACAGAAGGGGGTCGAGGTGACGACCTGGGAAAGCATCTGCGACCCGCCGGCGACCGATGAGGCGTGGGAGCTGTTCCACGAGAACTCTAAGACCGGCCGGTTCTCCGACGTCCGTCCGACCGAGCTCGTGCTCGCGCGCATGGCCGAGTTGGCCGAGTCACTGCCTTACACCCACTACCCGACGATTCCGCTGCCGGACGAGCACCTGCCGCTGGAGCGACCACTCGGCGACACGCTCGCCGACAGGGTGTCAGCCCGGTCGCTACGGGCCTGCCCGCTGACGTTGCCCGCCGTCGCGACCCTGCTGCACCATGCCTACGGTGTCACCCGGACCAACGTCGGCACGGGGTACCCGCGCCCGTTCCGGTCGGTCCCGTCCGGCGGAGCCCTGTACCCGCTGGAGATCTACTTCCACAGCACCCGGGTGGAGGGGATCGAACCGGGTCTCTATCACTACAACCCGGCCGAGAATCTTCTGCACCTGATCCGCTACGGAGACCGTTCCCGGCAGATCTGTGAGGGCGTCCTGCAGGGCGAGCTCCTGGCCAACGCCGCCATGGTCGTATTCGTCACGGCGCTGTTCGAGCGCTCAGTCTTCAAGTACGGCGACCGCGGATACCGGTTCGTGCTGCTGGAGGCCGGGCACGTCGCGCAGAACTTGGCGCTGGTCGCGAACGCACTCGGACTGGCGTCAGTGGGGATCGGCGGATACTTCGACCGCGAGGTCGACGAATTGATCGGCATCGACGGTCTGGCGCACTCGACGATCTACCTGACCGCGCTCGGCCGCGACGCCGGCGCCGCACCGGGTCCCGGTGGTCCGGTGTGACCGCGAGACCGGTGCGCGGCTGGTGTCTGCTCGCGTTCGAGAGCGAGCTCAGGGACACGCTGACCCCGAGCACCGCCGGCAACATCCGCGTGGTGATTGTCCGGCACGCGGGCGAGGTCCGGGTCGTCGACGGCGATTGCCCGCACCGCGGCGCCCACCTGGCCCACGGCCGGCTGGAACGGGACCGGATCGTGTGCCCGTTCCACGGCCATCGGATCGGGCTCGGGGACACCGGAGACGAACCGGGCAGCTGCCGGTTCCGGGTCCGCGAGTACCCCACTCTCGTCGTCGGGGGCATGGTGTTCGCCAGGTTTGGTACCGGCCACGAGCACGGGCTGGAGGCGTACCTGACAGAACTGGACCACACGCACTACGTCATCACCGGCTTCACGATGCCGGTCCGGGCCGGCGCGCACTGGGTGACCGAGAACGCGCTGGACGACGCACACTTCCGGCAGGTTCACGGCATCGGCACCCGGCCCGGCCTCGACGTCACCACCGGCCCGGACGGTGAGCTGGTCGCAACCGGGTTCTTCGCTCTCCCACGCGCCGCCGGAGCGGGCCGGTCCGGCGACGGCCCGGTGCGGGTCAGCTATGAGGCCCGCGTGTACAGCCCGTGGCTTGTCGTGTCCGCGCTCGGCGGGTCGCGGCCCTACATCATCGTCACCGGGGCAACCCCGCTGCCGGACGGCACCTGCACCGTTCGGCTGGCGCTGGTTGCCCCGCCGCACGCCGACGCCACGCCAGACGGCGAGTGGTGCCGGGAGATCCTGCGCAACAGCAGGGACGGGCTGGAGAGGGACCGGGCAGTCTGGGAGCACCTGTCGCCGACCACCCCGTTCTCCCCAACCCCGCAGGACGCCCCGGTGCTGGCATTCCGCGACTTCTGCCGGCCGTTCCAGGACGCCGGCCCCGCCCCATCGATCCCGTTCCGGCGCGAGGCCGCCGGCGCCGGGACCTCCTGACCGGCCGAGGTGTCACGGTGTGTGGGTTGCTGGCCATGCACTCTTTGAGGGGTGCACTGTTCCCGGACCAGCTCGCGCGCGGCCTCGCCCGGATCGCCCACCGCGGGCCGGACGCCCAGCACGTACAGATGCTCGAGAGCGGGCGGGTCGGTCTCGGCCATGCCCGGCTGCGGGTGATCGACCCGTTGGCCGGGGACCAACCGCTGAGCTCCGCCGACGGCCGCCTCGTGGCCGTCGTGAACGGCGAGTTCTACGACCACGACCGGATCCGTGACGAGCTCGCCGTTCGCGGTCACCTGCTGCGCACCCGGTCGGACAGCGAGATCCTGTTGCACCTCTACGAAGAGCACGGCACAGGCTGTCTCTCCCAGCTGCGCGGCGAGTTCGCGTTCATCCTCTGGGACGGCCGGGCCGGTCGGCTGTTCGCCGCTCGTGACCGGTTCGGGGCCAAGCCGCTGCTGCACGCCACGGTCGGAGGCGTGCTCTACCTGGCCTCGGAGGCGAAAGCGCTGTTCGAGGCCGGTGTCCCGGCCCGCTGGGACAGCGAGGCGTTCTTCCAGCACAGTCACGTGTTCGTCGACCAGGACCGGACGATGTTCGGGGGCGTGCGGCAGGTTCCGCCGGGCCACTACCTGCTCGCCGAGGGCGGCACTACGAGAACCGTCTGCTACTGGGACGTGGACTACCCGCGGACCGGCGATACCGCCGGTGGGTGGGACACCCACGGCGCCGCCGAGGCAGTCCGCACGGCGCTCGAGACGGCGGTGCGGTTGCGACTGCGCGCCGACGTGCCGGTCGGCTGCTACCTCAGCGGTGGAGTGGACTCCTCGGCCGTGCTCGGGATGGCCGCGTTGCACTCTCCTGGCCCGGTCGAGGCATTCACCATCCGCCTCGACGGTGACCCCGGCGGCGAATGCGCGGTCGCAGAGCGGACCGCCTCAAGCGCAGGCGCTCGATTCCAGCCGGTACCGGTCGACCGCCGGATGCTGGCCGACCACTTCGCCGACGCGGTGTGGCACGCCGAGTCGATCCTGCCGAACGAGAACACAGTCGCGAAGTTCCTGCTCAGCCGCGCGGCACGGGCCGCGGGCTGCCGGGTCGTGCTCACTGGGGAGGGGGCCGACGAGGTGTTCGGCGGCTACGCCTTCGTGCAACGCGACGGGATCCGACATGCCGGCCCGGCCCGCGAGGCAGTGTGGCACCGGACGGCCGGCGAGCTGGGCGTGCCGCGGGCCGGTGCGCCGGAGCTGCCGACGGCGCGTGTGGCCGAGCTGCTCGGGTTCGTGCCCTCGATCATCTCCTCCAGCGCGCAGTCCGCGGTCTACCAGCGGGGCGTTATGCGAGACGAGTTCCTGGCGCCGTTCGCCCGGCGCGACGCCTACGGCGAGTTCGTGGGCAAGCTCGACGTGGCCGGGCAGCTCGCCGGGCGCGAGACGCTACATCAGTCGCTCTACCTGCTCTACAAGTCGATGCTGCCGAACTACCTGCTCGGTCAGCTCGGTGATCGGATGGAACTCGCGCACGGGGTCGAGGGCCGGTTGCCGTTCCTCGACCACCCGCTCGTCGAGCTCGTCCGGACGATCCCGGCCCGGGTCCTGATCGGCGGCCCGGTGGAGAAGTCCCTGCTACGCGATGCTGCCCGCCCGGTGCTGCCCGAGGAACTGCGGACCCGGCGCAAGCGGGTGTTCTGGTCACCGGCCGGACTCCAACCCGGCGACCCGGTGCACGAGATGCTGCACGACGTGCTGCGCGGCAGGGCACTCGACGCCCTGCCGTTCTACGACCGGCGCAGCGTGCTCGGGCTGCTCGACGCGGTCCCGGCGCTGGCCCGAAACCCGGGCGCGGCAGCTGGGGTATCGACGCAGCTGGTGAGCATTGCCAGTGCGTGCCTGCTGCAAGAACAGTTCGCGCTGTGATCGCGCCGGACTCAGGCGCCGGTCACGACGTCCACCTTGACCAGGAAAGGCCCCCCGTCGAGCGGATAGCCGGGGACCAGCTGACCGGACACCCGGACCTTCCGATCTGTCACAGCGTCCAGCACGGCCGGGTCGTCCCCGCACAGCGCATACCGGACGGTCCCCGTGTCGTCGGTGAGCAGATGCGTCCCGTACTGGAACCAGGTCAGGCCGCACGAGCGGACGACACCTTCGGCAGTGAGCCGCGAACCGGTGGACACTCGGTCAGGATGGCACGCCCTGCAGGGGACGCGTACGTATCGATCGACGGCGAGGTCGCCGCTCGAGTCCGCGCCGGCGCCGGACCGCCGGTGCTGTGGATCCACGGTTACACCCTCGACTCCGGAATATGGGCTGCGTTGTGGGACCGGCTGCCGGAGTACACCCATGTCGGGATTGACCTGCCCGGACACGGCGAATCGGCGCCGCTGCGTCGGGAGGAGGGCCTCGGCGTGCTCGCCGACAGGCTCGGCCGGATCGCGTCCGGGCTGGGTGCCCGGCACGTCGTCGCGCTGTCGTTCGGCACGATCGTGGCGATCGAGCTCGCCGCCCGCTGGACAGACACGGTCCGCACCCTCGTACTCGGTGCGCCCGCACTCGGAGGGGGTCCCCAGGACCCCGTGACCCAGCGGCGCTACCGCGAGATCATCCGGTGCCACCGGCGGTCTGGACCGGGGAAGGAGCTGCGGGATCTATGGCTACGCCGGGACTCGAACGTGTTCCGGCACGCCAGCCGGGACCCCTCGTTGTGGGCTCTACTGCAGTCCACCGTGGCCCGGCATCGCTGGACCGAGCTGCGCGATGGCAGCATGCACCGGCTCACCGCACAGACCCAGGACAAGGCTCTGCTGCGCCGGATCACCGCCGACACCCTGCTGTTGCTCGGCGAGCACGAGATGCCGGCGTTCGTGGCCTCCGCCGCCCGGATCCGGTCCGCGGTCCGGCGCAGCCGCCGGGCCGAGGTGCCCGGGACCGGGCACCTGTGCTTACTCGAGGATCCGGACACCGCGGCAGCGCTGATCGGAGTGCACCTCAGCGCCGCCGCGGAGGGCCCACGATGACCGGGTCCCGATGTCCGATCAGCCGCGATCACGCAGCGGACTGTCAACGGCGGGTTTGGAGTGACCCCGTAACGACGGACTGGGACTGACCCCTGTCGGTGTTCAGTCGTTGCTGGCGCGGTTGTGCTTCGCCAGTAGCTCGCGTCGGGCGCGGGTCCGATAGGAGT
>NZ_JBEDNP010000031.1:0-19155 GCF_040105315.1 Pseudonocardia tropica | reverse complement strand
ACCCTGAAGCTCCTGGTTGGCGCGGGTTGATCTAGGCAATCACCCGTCTACCAGGAGCTTCACCTACTTCAGCGACACCACGCCGCAGCCCCGCCAACCTCATGATCACCAGGTTGGAAAGCGCTCAATGCTTCGAGGGGCTGCGCGGGGCCGGATCGCACGACGCCGCGCACGGCGCCCTCCGACAGCATTGCTGCTCCCGCCGGCAGCCCGGAGACGCGGTGGACGGACTCCACGAGGTCGGTGAGAACAGGACCGGGGGCGCCGTCGTTCATCGCAACGAGCCTGAGTACAGCGGCTCCGACGTCTGCTGGAGTGTCCATCAGACAGTGTTCGAATGCTCACGCTGGTCCGGTTCTTGTTCCGTACCCGGAAGACAGCTTGCGCTATCCCGGAAGCCGACTCCGGCTTGAGGTGGAGGGGCTGACCGGGTCCGAATCGAGCGTCCCTCCGACGTAGCTCCGCGACCTGACGCGTAAGACCTCAGCGGAACGCGACGTGACGGCCGAGGCGGGTCGCCCGCTGCGTGTTAGCCGGTCTACGCTGCGCGGCTCGTCGCCTCGTTGTCGTCGTGGGCGCTCGTCGAGAACGCGCCAGGCGTATCGTCGGGGGTGAACCGGTACAGATCCGAAAGGGCGACCGTTCATCATGGTGGAGGTAGCGGCCGGTCACGGTCGGCGCGCAGATGTGTGGTTCAACGAGGCCAACCTGCGGCCTGTACTCGACCGAGCTGCCGACGAGGTCGGACTGGGTCACCCCGCAGTCGAACTGATCAGGATCGGGTCGAACGCCGTGTTCCGCCTCGGAGGCGGCGTCGTGGCGCGTATCGCTCCATCTGCTCGGTTGTTGGACAACGCGCGGCGGCAGATCGGCGTCGCCCGTTGGCTCGCCGATGCCGAGTACCCGGCAACGCGGGCAGTCGCAGTCGAGCAGCCCGTGGAGATCGACGGCGTGGTGGTGACGTTCTGGGAATCGATCTCTAGCCAAGAGGTCTACGCGCCGCTCGCGGACGTCGGACGCCTGGTCCGACGGCTGCACGACCTCCCGCAGCCGCCGGGACTCACTCTGCCGACTCTCGCGCCCTTCGGGCTTCCTGGCGACCCCCTGCCGTCGTTCGCGGGGCTGGACGATGCGGACGCCGCGTACTTGCGATCGCGAATAGCTTGGTCCCGGGAGGCGTTTCCCGACCTGCCCTTCACGCTGCCGGCGGGGCACGTTCACGGTGACGCAAACGTGGGAAACGTGATCTGTGACGACTCCGGTGCGCCCGTTCTGATCGATCTGGACAGTTTCTCCGTTGGCGCACGCGAGTGGGACCTCATTCAGACGGCACTGTTCTACGACCGCCTCGGGTGGCATGACGAGTCCGAGTACCGTGATTTTGTCGAAGCCTACGGATATGACCTCATGGAGTGGGGCGGATACGGGTCCCTCGCCGACATGCGTGAGATCGCGATGACGACTTGGATCGCCAAGAAGGCGGCCACATCGGCCGGAGCAGCAGTCGAGGCGGCGAAGCGCGTCGCCGCGATCCGGACCGGCGGGAGCAGGCAGGACTGGGGCGCCTACTGACCGTTCGGGGTCCATAGGGTGCTCGTTCGGGCACCCTCCACGAAGTCGCGGACAGCCGCGCTGCGCGCGTGCTTGGTGAGGCGCTGCCGGAACTCCCCGACATACCCCCGGCAGCGTGCAGAGTCCAGGCCCTCGCCGACGGCGAGCGCCTTGGCCGCCACCCGGCACCCCTCCTCGACGTCCCCCGCGTCGAGATGAGCGTCGGCGAGCACCATCGCCACAAAGAAGTCGCTACGCAGGTAGTCGCCCGATGCCGAGGCCAACGCCGTCGTCGCGTGCACTACGGCTTCCTGTGGCCTGCCGAGGTCGCGCTGGCAGTGGCCCAACTCCGCCGCGAGCTCAGCCGCGTCGAAGTAGCCGATCCACTCCGGCCCGTCTCCGGAGACGTGGCTCCCGAAGTTCTCCACCGCGGCGTTCATCGCCCGGTCGCAGGCGTCGGCCTCACCGAGTCGTGCCAGGGCCCGGGCCTCCATGATGTGGAAGTGCGACCGCAGGATCGGGACGCTCATCGACTCGGTTCCGAGACGTGCGGCCCGGGCCAGGTTCGCCGCTTCGCGGTGGCGGCCGACGAAGCTGGCCTGGTGGCTCATCGCGTCGAGCAGGCTCGCGGCGAGGAGCCGGTCACCGCCCGCGTCGGCGAACCCGAGAGCCTGGATGAAGTAGCGCTGCGCAAGCCCATGGCTTCCGGCGTCGTACGACATCCATGCGGCGAGCTGTGTCGCCTCACCCGCCGCGACGAACAAGGCTCGCCGGACGTCCGGCTCGGCACGGGCGCGGAGCAGGCGCGGCAGTTCCCCGCGTAGGTACTGGACCAGAGCGGTCCGCGCGTGCGCGCCGCCGAACGTGCTGTCGAGCCGGTCGAAGGTCCCCCGCATGGTGCGCAGTCGCTCGACGTCGGCCATGCCGACCTTGCGCGGCCCGGCGCCGTCGCTGAGCTGCTTCTGCGCGCCGACGAGCCAGGCCACGGACGCCTCATTCCACGCCGCCACGCTGGTGGGTGCCTCTGCGACGGCCGCGGCCCCGGTCAGGTCGGCCTCCAGCAGCTCGGCGACGTTGCCGACGCCGTCGTCGGGTCGCTCGGGATAGGCGAGCCCCAGATCGGGCGACGTCGTGACGAGAGTGCGGAACCCGAGTTCGTCAGCATCGATGCGACGACCCAGACGAGTGCAGAGCGCTTCCCGGATTCCCTCCCTCGTCGCGTCATCGCGCGGAGTGACTCCGGAAAGCCATCGGCTGACATAGGTGTGGTTGTAGGACCGGCCGGCCGTGCGTGCGGCTTTGGATTCTGAGACGGCGCGGGCGAAGCGCTTCCTGCCGATCTCGCCGGCTCTGTCGAGAAAGCCAGCCTCGATCATCAGCGCGGCGAGTCGCTGGTTCGCAGCCACCATTCACCACCCCGTCCCGCTGTGCCTGCCGTACCAGTGTGCCCCCTTGTGTGCCCTCCCGGATGTCTTTCCGGAGATCCACGCTCATGTCCATGAAGTCCTCTGGATCCATCCCTTCCCACAGGAGTAGCTCATGAGCATCGCGGAACGCGGTCCCGCGCGGCCGTCCTTCTACACCGCGGCCGAGACGGCGGAGATCCTCCGCCTCGACGAGTCGACGCTGTACCGGCACCTCCGGAGCGGTTCGTTCCCCGGGGTCAAGATCGGCGGCCGGTACGTCGTGCCGAGCGCGGTGATCGACCGGCTGGTCGACGACGTGCTGGTCACCGGTCGGTGCGTCGACCTCGGGGCCTGGACCGAGGAGTGGCGCCGTCAGCAGGCCACGGTGAGCGCTGCTCTCCCCGGTGCTATCGCCCGCCTCGCGGGTGGGGGCGCGTGATGGGCAGCGTCGGAGTTCTGATCTTCGGTGCGGTGCTGGGGGCGTTCATCTGCGCGAAGGCGCGGGTCGCGATCGGTGCGGTCGTCTTCTCCCTGATCGCGCTTGTGCTGTTCATCGCCACGCCGGTCGGGTCCGGGCTGCCGGGGGCGATCAGCACGTTCGTATCGGCGTTCGACCAGGCCGCCACCCCCGCCCTGAACGGCGCGGAGTCCGCGGGGGCCGGGTCGTGAGGGCGGCCACGGCTTCCGGGGTGAGGGACTTCGCCCTCACGGCCGGGCAGGCCGAGACCACGGGTGGACCCGCCTGCGGCGGGGCGGAGGGCCGTCCGGCCCGAGTTTGGCCCGGCCTCACTCAGATTCAAGGGCGCTCCGCTGGCGCTACGCGTCGCTGCGCGACCGACCTTCGGCCGGCCCTTGAGTCCGAGCCTCCGAGGCCGTGCGCGCCTGACGGCGCGGTGGCGGACGGAACGCCGCCACCGGGAGGCCGGACCGGCCGACCCTCCTCGATCTTCCTGGAGGCCAGCATGACCGCGATCTTCCTGCCCGGCCCGCCCGTCGTGGACCTGGCCGACGACCCCGTCGACCTGGTCGACGTGACCGAGCTGGTGTGCCCGGGCTGCGCCGGCCCCGTGGTCGGCGCCCCGCCCTCGGGGTGGCCCGCCAGCGCCGGCCGCTGCCCGGACTTCTCCCACCTCGACGGGTCGGTGCTCTGCCCGGGCGCGCTGGGGCGGGTGCCGGAGCCGGTCGAGGCGGCGTCGTTGCGCTACGGGCTCACCGACGCCGGGGCGACCGCGGCCCTGGACGAGGCGCGCGGGTGGTCGGCGTGAGCGCCCGCCCGGCGCCGGAGTGGACGGTCCCCGAGCGGGTCGCGCAGCCCGAGGACCTGGACCCGCGGTTGCTGCGCCCGACCGGTCGGACGGACCGGTTGCAGGTGGTGGTCGAGCACTACGTGCCGGGGGCGGGGCGGTGCCCGGGGTGCGGGTGGCCGGTGGGGCGCCGTGAGGAGTGCCCGTCGCGTCAGGTCGCGGTGTGCCTGCTCGACGGCCGGCCGCTGCCGGTCCGACTCGCGCACTTGGCCGAGGTGATCCCCGGCGCTCGCACCGGCCGCGAGTCCGCGGCGGATCGGGACGAACAGCGGCGGGTCGAGGACGGGTTGCCGGGGTTGTTCGCCGCGCCCGTCCGGGCCCCCGAGCGGGGGCAGCCGTGAGCAAGCAGAACCACCTGCAGCAAACGCACGAGATGGGACGGCCCGGCGACGGGTTCTTGGCGGAAGCACACCGCCGGGCCGCTCTCACCAACCAACAGGAGGTAGGAGAGATGTTCACCGTAGACCCGACGCCCGGGGTGGGCGAGGAGCTGGACTGGCGGGCCGGTGGGGCCTGCCGCGACGTCGACCCGGAGCTGTTCTTCCCGACCCCGACCAATGGCGCCGCCCTGGTGGCGGCGGAGCGGCGTGCGCTGTCGGTGTGCCCGGTGCTGGACGCGTGCCGTTCGTGGGCGGTAGTCGAGCAGCTGCGCGGGATCGCCGGTGGGCTGACCGAGGACGAGCGCCGCCGCGCCCGCCAGACGATGCCCCGCCGGGCCGGTCGCGCCGAGGTCCCGGCCGTGGTGCCCGGCCCGTCGCTGCGCACCGATCGCGCTCCGGTCATCGCCGCGGGCCGCACGGCGCTCACCGCCGGCGCCGACCGCGGGGACATCGCCCGCGCCCTGGGCGTCACCCGCCGGACCGTGGACCGCTGGGCCGCCGCCCTCGCGATCCCCGCCGGGGGTGGTCGGTGATGGGCGAGACGTTCAGGGGCACCGAGTCCGGGCAGGCCGCCGGTCGGATCCGGGAGTTGATCCGCCGGATCGCCGTCGAGGTGTTCGGCACGGCCGAGACCGAGGTCCCGATCCCCGGGTTCACGGTGTTCACCGACCGCAAGCTCGACGACCCGCTGGCCGGGGTCCGGGCCGCGCTGCTGATGCGCAGCGTCGCCGAGGCCCAGCTCTACGACTACGCCCGCTCCGCCCGTGCGGCCGGGCGGTCGTGGGACGAGATCGGCGCGGTTCTCGGGCTGCCGACCGGCGGGGTGCCGGTCGGGGAGGCCGCGTTCGACTGGCTGGTCTGCGGCCGAGTCCCCGACCCGGAGCGCGACGGGATCCGGTCGTTCCGGACGCCGTCGGCGTACTGGCGCTGCACCACCTGCGACCAGCAGGTCACCGACGACGGGCCGTTCGAATCGCACCCGACCGACAACGAGACCGGTCACGCCGACTCCTGCGCCCGACACCGGGCCGATCTGACTGCGTGGGCCGAGCTGACTGGATGGGACGAGTGATGGGCGCCCTGTTCAGCTCCACCGCCCTGGTCTTGGCCGTGTTCGCCGGGGGCGCCCTGGTCGCGTGGTCCCGCGGGGCCCGGGGTCTGGCCGCCGGGCTCGCCGCGGTCGCCCTGCTCCCGGCCGCGACGATCGTCACCGCCCTCTCGTGGCCTGCACTCGTCGCCGTGGCCGCGCTGGCCCTGGTGATCGTGTGGCACCGCTGGACCCGCTCCTCGGCCACCGTCTCCCGGTGGGCGTCCCGGTCCCGGCGCAAGGTCGGCGTCGCCTCGTCGCTGGACATCGTCCGGCACGCCGGGACCCTCGCGGTCCGGCGCCGCACCAGCACCGTCCGCCCCTCGCTGGCCGGGCTGCCCCGGCTCCAGCGGTGGCGGCTCGCGACCACCGAGGCCGCGGTCGAGCTGTGCCGCACCGGCGCGTTGCGGGTGTGGGCGCTGGTCGAGGACGTCGTGATCGTCGTCGGCGGCCCCCGCACCGGCAAGACCGGCTGGCTCGCCGGGCGCGTCCTCGACGCCCCGGGAGCCGCCCTGGTCACCTCCACCCGCACCGACCTGCTCGACCTCTGCGCACCGATCCGGCGTCAGGCCCGGGGTGAGGTGTTCGTGTTCAACCCCGCCGGCCTCGGCGACCGCACCTCGACGATCACGTTCGACCCGCTGACCGGCTGTGCCGACCCGGTGACCGCGACCGAGCGGGCCACGGACATGCTCGCCGCCGTCGCGAGTGGTTCGGGTGGGGATCGGGAGTTCTGGGACGGTCAGGCCCGCCGCGTCCTCGCCGCGCTGCTGCACGCCGCCGCGCTCGGGCACAAGCGGATGACTGACGTCCTGGGGTGGGTGGCCGACCCGGATTCGGCCGGCCGCGAGGTGCCCGCACTGTTGCGTCGGTCGGGGGTGACGGCGTTCGAGCAGGACGCGATGCAGTTCATCACCACTAACGAGCGCACCCGGTCCTCGATCACGTCCTCGGTGATGCCCGCGTTGGGGTGGCTGACCCACCCGGCCGCGGCTGCGGCGGCCGAGCCGGGCGCGGGATTCGACGTCGCCCGGCTCCTGGACGGGCGGGCGACGGTGTTCCTGCTCGGCGCCGAGGAGGCCCAGACCGCACCCCTGGTGTGCGCCCTCACCGGGCACATCGCCCGCGAAGCCCGCCGCCTCGCGGCCGGGCAACCGGCCGGGCGGCTGGACCCGCCGCTCGGACTGTTCCTCGACGAGGCCGCGCTCATCAGCCCGGTCCCACTGGAGTCCTGGACCGCGGACATGGGTGGTCGGGGTGTGACGATCCTGTGCGCGTTCCAGTCCCGCGCCCAGCTCCTGGCCCGCTGGGGAGAGCATAAGGCCGCCACGATTCTGAACAACACCGCCGCGGTGATGATCTTCGGTGGGACGCGGGACAAGGCGGACCTGGAGTTCTGGTCCACCCTCGCCGGAGAGCGCGACGAGCGGGTCTCGACCACGGATGAGCACGGTCGGGTCGCCTCCCGGTCGGTGCGGAAGGTGCCGGTGCTCGCGCCGGCGCAGATCGCGAACCTGCCCGCGGGGCGGGTGGTGGTGATCCGGCGGGGGATCGCGCCGGTGATCGGCCGTGCGCGGATGGCGTGGAAGCGGTCCGACGTCCGTCGGCGGGCGCGGCTGATGAGGCGGGTCGAGGCCGAGTCGCGCCGCCATCGCCGCAACGAGGCGGTCCGGGTGTGGGTCGACGCCCAGCTCGAACGCGCTCTGCTGTTGCTCGCCGCGCGCTGGCCCGCCCGGTTCGGAGAACTGGCGGAGCGGGTGCGGTCGTCGAACCGGATGTTCGCTGAGCTGCGCGCCATCCGCCACGGCGACAACAACGGCGGTGAGGCGACGGCGTTGGTCGAGCCGATCCCCGGCGAAGGGCCGGCCGACGGCCCGACCGGTGACGGGCGGTGGCAGCGATGAACGACCACTACGAGCTGTGGACCCCGATCCAGGCCGTCGAGCGGCTCGCGGCCGAGCTGCCCGGCGGGCGGGCCGACGCCGAGCAGGTCATCGCCTCCTACCTGCGCGACGCCACCGGTGTGCACGGCCGGCCGTCGTCGGGGTGGCGGCTCGACGAGTTCGACCTCGACGACGCCCGCGCCCGCTTCGGCTGGGTCGATCTCGCCCACGGGGAGACGGTCGCCGCCGCCCGCGCCCGGGCCGACGCGGCTGCGATCGCGGCGATCCGTCAGGCGCGGGGCACGTCGGCGATCACCGAGCGGGCCCGGCTGGCGAGGCTGCACTCGGATGTGGAGATGTGGGACTACCGCGCCCACTCCGTCGGCCTCGACGAGCTGACCAACACCACCGCCTGCGACCCGCAACCCCGGCTGGTGACCGTCGCCCGGGAGGGGCGGGAGCGGTCGCACCGAGAGGCCACGGCTGCACACGACGCCCGGGTCCTGGCCGCCGAAGCCGCGGCCGCCGGGTTCGACCACCGCACCGACCAGCACCCCGGCCACGGACCCGCCACCACCGAGCACCAGGACGACGAGGAGGACCGCGTGAACGCCCCCGAGGACGGCCACCCGCGCGAGGAGGTGGGCACCGACGAGCGCGGCGATCGGGACCGGGTGCTCGACGAGGGCCCAGGGTCGTTCGTGGGCGGGCTGTGGTTCACCCCCGACGACGCCGCCGAGGGTGGGGTGCGGCCGCTGACCGAGGCCGAGATGGCGCGGGTGTGCGAGCTGGTCCGCCAGACCCAGGCCGACGCCGTCGAGTTGGCCGAGTCCGAGGAGCCGCGCGCGGGGCGGGCCCCGTCGTCGGCGGATGTGGACGGGGCGGGGTGGGAACGGTGATGCCCCCGCCGCAGACCCCCGAGGGCACCGGGACCGAGGTCGTGGTGGCCGGTCTGGCCCGGGAGGTCGACCTGCTGCGCCGCCGGGTCGACACCTTGGACCCGCTCACCGCCCGAGTGGACCGGCTCGACGAGATGGCTGCACGGACCGCGGACACGTTGAAGACCGTGATCGGCAGGAAGGCCAAGCCGCCGGCGCCGTCGTGGCTGCTCGCCCCCACCGACCCCGGCGAGATCGCCGACCTGGTCGACGAGCTGACCGCCTGGCTCGGCGCGGTGTTCCTGCGCTACCCCGACGGCGCCTCGGTCCTGCCCGACTGCTGGCTGTGGCACCCCGAGGTCGTCGAGGAACTCCTGTGGTTGATGCACGCCTGGCTCGCCGCCTACCAAGGCCCCGACGCCTCAGTCGCGGCGGCCGGGGACTGGCACGACCGCCAGCGCCCCGGCGTGACCGCCCGGGTGCGCAAGAGCGCGGGGTCGTGCTCGATCGAGGCCCACCAGACCCGCCCCGGCTGGGCGGCCCCGGGCGGGGCGCCGGTCCCGGTACCCGGGCTGGAGCACACAACGGCGATCACCGGGTGGTGGGCGCAACACCGCGACCAGGCCCCACCCGAGCCCGCCCAGAACACCACGAGCCCGATCGGGGGTGCGCTCGGATGACCACCAGCAGTGGTGCGGGTCGGAGAGGTCGGGCCGCGGTGTGGCTCCCTGGCCTGGCCGTAGCGGTCGGCGCCGCGGTCGCGACCGCGCACGGCCTGTTCGAGGTCGCGGTCGCGGCGCGGGTCCCCGTCGGGGTGGCGTGGATCTACCCGCTGATCACCGACGGCCTCGCCCTGGTCGCCTACGCGGCCACGGCCCGGTTGTCGGGGTCGGCGGCTCGCTACGCCTGGACCGTGGTCGTCGTCTCCGCCGGCCTCTCTGGGCTCGCGCAGGCGGTATATCTCGCCGCCGACACGGTCACCGCGGGCGGGGAGCTGGAAGTCAGCGCCGGTCTTCGGTTCGGGGTCGGGGCGTGGCCCGCGATCGCCGCCGCCGTCGTCGCGCACCTGCTCTACCTCCTGGCCGAGACGCCCAGCGACGAGCCCGCGGATGGCCGGGTCCGGCCGGAGACCGACACCGGACCCGGGCCGCGAGTTCGGGCGACCATCACCGTCCCACTGCCCGGCCGGACACCGGTGGAACACCCGGACACGGTGGAACGCGGATCGGGTGTCCCGCCCGCCCTGGACGGGCCTGTGATCCCGGGCCCGCCGCGGCCGGTGTCCCACCCGGCACCCCGCCCAGCCGTCCGCCCGGACGGGTCGGCGGCTGGGGGGACGGGCGGGGCGCATCCGGGCGCGCAGGAGCGCGCCCGCACCACCGCCCTCACCTACCGCGACCGCCACGGCGCCCTCCCGACGGTCCGCGAGCTGGAAGACCTCGCCCAGGTCGGCCGGGGCACCGCCGCCCGAGCCCTCCAGCAGCTCCGCGACACCCCACCGCAGGCCCCGAGCGGCCTGCACCTCGTCCCCGACGAGCCCCAGAACAGGACACAGCCATGAACCCGAGCAGCCAGACCAGCAGCACCCACACCGAGACGAGCAGCACCGGCAGCGAGAGCGAGCAGAAGACCAGAACCGAGAGCGACTACACCGAACAGAGCAGGAGCACCCCAAGATCAAGAGACTCACACCGAGGCATCACGATCCGAGGGTGCGGGCCGGCCTCCGGCCGGCCACGCCGCACCCCCACCGCCTCCGACCGCCCGGCGGCCGCCTCCGTCGGCGCGATCGCCGGTTTCATGATCGTTTGGGGGTGGTCGGGGTGCTGAGGATCGCCACCGGCTACTCCCCGGACTACCTGTTGAAGGAGGTCGCGACCGGGCGGGAGAACTACTACACCGGCGCCGTCGCCGAGGGCGAGCCCCCGGGCCGCTGGTGGGGCGCCGGGGCCGAACAGCTCGGCCTTGCCGGTTTCGTCGACGCCCAGGACATGCGCGCCCTCTACGAGCGGTTCCTCGACCCCCGGGATACCGGGTTCGGTGATCCGTCCCAGTGGGACAGCGTCCCAACGCTGGGACACACCGGACGCAAGTACCTGTCCGAGGACGACCTGTACGCGGCTGCGTTGGAACGGGAGCCGGACGCGGCGGCGGAACGCCGCGCCGAGCTGCGTACCGAGGCGGGGAAGGCGGCCCGGCACAATGTCGCATTCTTGGACGCCACGTTCAGCGTGCAGAAGTCGGTGACGCTGCTGCACACGGCGTTCGAGGCCCGCGAGGTCGCCGCCCGCCAGGCCGGGGACGAGGCCACTGCGGCGGCGTGGGGCGAGTTCCGCCAGGCCGTGGAGGACGCGATCTGGGCGGGCAACAACGCCGCGCTGGCCTACTTGGAGGACAAGGCCGGGTACGCGCGGGTCGGGCACCACGGCGGCGCGGCGGGCCGGTGGGTGGATGCGCACGCGTTCACCGTGGCGTCGTTCTTCCAGCACGACTCCCGCGACCGGGACCCGCAGCTGCACATCCACAACGCGATCCTCAATCGGATCCAGGGCCCGGACGGGGTGTGGCGGACCCTGGACTCCCGGGCGATCCACCGCTGGCGGGCCGGGGCGGGGGCGGTGGGGGAGCGCACCACCGAGGAGCGGCTGGCGGCGACGATCGGGACGCTGGTCGCGACCCGCCCGGACGGCAAGTCCCGCGAGGTCGTCGGCGTGTCCGCCGAGGCGATGTCGCTGGTGTCGAATCGCCGTCATGCGGTGACGGCGAAGGCGGCGGAGCTGATCGAGGCGTTCGAGACCCGCTACGGCCGCGCCCCGAACGGCGTCGAGCGCGACCGGCTGGCCCAGCAGGCCACCCTCGCCACGAGGGCGGCGAAGTCGCATGACGGGGAGACCCGCGGGGACATGCTGGACCGGGTCGCCGCCCGGTTGCAGGCCGACATCGCCGGTGGCCTGGCCGGGATCGCCGACACCGCCCTGGCCGCCCGCCGCGACGGCGTCACGCCGCAGGCGTTCAACCCGCAGGCCGTGATCGAGATAGCCCTGGAGGACGTGGCGTCGCGCAAGTCCGGGTGGACCCGCTCGGACCTGGTGCGGGCGGTCAACGCCGCTCTTCCGGACTACCTCGGTGTCCCCGACGGCGGTGACGTCGCGGTGCTGCTCGACCAGCTCACCGACCACGCGCTGGTCTACGCGATCGCGCTGGAGTCCGAACGGCCCGGGTCCGGGCTGCTGCCCGACGAGCTGCGCGTGGCCAACGGCGAGTCCGCCTACATCGCCCCCGGCGGGCGGGTCTACTGCACCCCCGACCAGGTCCGCTCGGAGCGGATCCTGCTCGCCGCCACCAGCGCCCGCGACGGCGCCGCCCTGACCGGGGCGCAGGCGGAGCGGTTCCTGCGGACTCTGCGCAGCGAAGGCCTCGAACTGGGTGTCGACCAGGCCGCCGCGGTGCGCGGGATCCTCACCTCCGGAGCCCGGGTCGAGACCCTCGTCGGCCCCGCCGGGACCGGGAAGTCCTACGTCGTCGGGAACCTCGCCCGCGCCTGGACAGACCCCGAGCTCCGGCCGCCCGGCGGCCCGGCCGGGGGTGCGGGGCGCGTGTTCGGGCTGGCGACCAGCCAGCGCGCCACCGAGGTCCTCACCGCGGAGGGCCTGTCGGCGTCGAACATCGCGCGCTGGCTCGCCACCCAGGACCGCCTCGCCGCCGCCCCGGCCGAGCGCCGGACGGTGTCCGGGGACGAAGCGTGGCGGCTACGGGAGGGGGACCTGCTGGTGATCGACGAGTCCGGGATGACCGACACCGCCGCCCTCGCCGCCATCCACCAGCGGGCTGACGAGGCGGGGGCGAAGCTGCTGCTGGTCGGGGACCACCGCCAGCTCGCCGCGGTCGGCGCCGGCGGCGGCATGGACCTGCTCGCCACGGCCGGGTCCCGCTACGAACTCGCCGACGCCCGACGGTTCAGCGCCGAGTGGGAACGCGACGCGTCCCTGCGGCTGCGAGAGGGCGACCAGACCGTGCTCCGCACCTACCACCAGCAGGGCCGTCTCCTTGACTCCGGCACCGTTGCCGACGCTGAGACCTCGGCGGCGCGGGGCTGGTTGGCCGACCACCTCGCGGGTCGGCGGTCGTTGCTGCTGGTCGACACCAACGAGCAGGCCGCCCGCCTCTCCAGCTCGATCCGGGCCGAGCTGGTCCGCCTCGGCCGCGTCGAGGAAGCCGGGGTGCGGCTGGGGTTCGACGGCACCACCGCCGGGGTCGGGGACCTGATCGAGGCCCGCCACAACGCCCACCATCTGGCCGGGTTCGAGGGCAACCGGCGCGGCCCGCACAACCGCGACCTCTACAGGATCACCGCCGTCCGCGACGACGGAACCCTTGAGGTCACCACCGACACCCACGGCCCGACCCAGGGTCCGGCCGTCGGGGCACGCCTCGTGCTGCCCGCGACCTACGTGGCCGAGCACCTGGCCCTCGGCTACGCCGGGACCACCCACGCCGGGCAGGGCGCGACCGTCGACACCACCCACACTGTGGTCACGCCCACGACCCGGGCGAATGCGCTCTACGTCGGGATGTCCCGCGGCCGTGGCCGCAACACCGCCCACGTCACCACGCGGGTCGCGCCGGCGGATCCGGCCGACGGCACCGCCGCCCGCCACGAGCTGCACCGCGACCCCGTCGCCGTCCTCGCCGGAATCCTCGACACCGCCGACCAAGCCCTCGACCGGTCCGCTGTGGCGATCGCGACCGAGTCCGCCCACGAGGTCGGGAGCGCGCGGACGGTGGCCGAGCTGCTCGCCGACGCCGCGCAGCTCGCCGCGACCGAACGCACCGCCGCCTCGCTGGACCGCCTCGTCCACGACGGCACGCTGACGAGCGAGCAGCGGGCCCGGATCGCGGCCGAGGACGGCACCCCGGCGCTGACCCGGGTCCTGCGCCGCGCCGAACTTGCCGGACTCGACCCTCACGCCGTGCTTGCCGAGGCTGTCGAGCGCGGACCCCTGGCCGGGGCGCGGAACGTCAGCAACGTCGTCTACTCCCGCATCCGCGACCAGCACCGCCTCGACCCGCTCGGGGAGCGCTGGACTGACTGGATCCCCCAGACCGACAACCTCCAGTGGAACAGCTACCTCGAGCGGCTCGCTGCCGCCGCCGACCAGCGCGCCGATGACCTCGGTGCTGCCGCGGCTGTCGAGCCGCCCGTGTGGGCGGTCGAGGCGTTCGGTGACGTCCCGGCCGACCCGCTGGCCCGGCAGCGCTGGTGCGACGACGTCGGCCGGGTCGCCGCCTGTCGCGAGGTCCGCGGTCACGACGACCCGTCCGACGCGCTCGGCCCGGCACCGAAACCCGGGCAGGTGGAGGAGTTCGCGGCGCACCGGGCGGCGTGGCGGGCGCTCGGACGGCCGGAGATCGACCGCGAGCACCTGGAGCTGTCCAACGGCCAGCTCCGCATCCGGGTCCGCGCCTACGACCGCGAACTCGCTGCCGCACCCCGCTACGTCGCCAACGAACTCGCCGGAACCCGTCAGGCCGCCGAGGCCCAGCGTCAGGACGCCGCGGTCACCCGCGCCGCCCTCGACACCGCCCCCGACCCGGCGGAGCGGGAGCGGCTGGCCGAGCGGGCCGCCGAAGCGGAGGCGATGGCCGCCCTGTTGGAGCAGCGAGCCTCCCGGCTGCAGGAGATCGACGACGCCCGCGGTGCGTGGCTCGCCCACACGGCACAGACCCGGGTGCAGGCCGAGTTGTCCAAGGCCGAGCTGTCCGCCCGCGACGCCGCCGACGACCCCGACGACCGGGTCACCGCAGCGGAGTGGAAGGCCGCCCACGACGCGGCGGTCGCCGAGGACGAGCAGTACCGGGAGATCACCGAGGACGACATCCACGACCAGGCTCCCGACGACCTCGACGCCGTCACGATCGAGCACCAGGACTTCGCGGCCGGGGAGAGCCGTCGAGACGACGTCCGCGAGGTTGCCGAGCACCGACCGGGCCCAGTGCTGGAGGACGCCGTGCGAGTACCCGAAGCGGCCGAGACGACCGACCACCTCGACCACGCCGGCCGCGTCCTCGACGAGATCCGCTACCGCGACACCGCCGCCGACGACCACGAGGAACGAGCCGCCGAACTCGCCCGATGGCACACCGAGCAGCACAGCAGCGTCAACGACGCCGCTGACGGGCTCGACGAACCGGAGCTGAGCGACAGCCGGTGGTGACGGTGGTCGGCGACGGGGACCTACCCCGCCGCCGACCACCCCGCCACCTCGATCGGTGGCGGGCCCTGTCCCCGCCACGCCCACCGCAGGGTCGCCCGGGTCCCGTCGCCCCATCCCGGCGCCCGTGCCGCGCGGCTGGGATACAGCTCCTCGAACCGCTGCGCGGCGAGGTACTCCGCGTCGATCAGCTCCTCGTACGCCGACGCTCGGGTCCGGGTCACTGGTGCTTCCGCGGGGTGTGGCCTGCCCCATGGAGGCCGGTAGACAGCACATGCCATCCACTCACACGTCGCCCTTACCGCCGCCGCATACCAGTCGAGTACACCAGCCTCGGCGCGTTCAGCTGAACGCTTCTCGGCAGCAGACCACACCGCGGCGAACTCGGTGCGTGCAACTCGGAGATTCTCCGCAGGAACCTTCTCCATCCGCCCTGCCGCGTCGGTCACCACTCAAGGGTGACACAAGCCGCTGACAGTCAAGAATGGCTCGCTCGGCGATGATCTTTGGTCAGACCTCATCGTGGCTAAGGGGGTCTGTGAGATCCTTCCGCGCAGGTTGAGGCCCCGGCGGATGGCGCCGGATACCTGACCACAGAGCGGAAGGGCGGACTGTGTGACGGATGAGCCGGCTCATGCGACCCGAACGCCGCCGCCGGAGGATGAAGTCGCCCGCGCGTTCCAGGCAGTGGAGCAGCACAGAGCACGCGCAAGATCGAATTCGGCTCTGCTGATGACGCTCGCAGGGGGCCTCCTTGCGAGCTTGAGTTTACAGGCAACGAACTCCTTGCCGAATTTCTCCCGATGGAGTCTGCTAGCCGCAGCCGGGCTGTTCGCAGCGGGCACGGGGGTAACAATTGGCGCGTCCCTCCTCCGGCATTCAGGTGATTTCCATAGGGATACGCTGTACGTGGAAATCGGCGCACTGGTGGGTCGAATCGGAAACTGGCTACTCACTGGGCTAACGCTTGCAGGATTGGGTGTAGTTGTACTTCTAGCGGGGGCTTCTGTGGACCTGCTAGAGCCAGCCGACCCGGTCCGTGTACATCTTTCAGAGGCGGGTAGGGCGAAGGTTGAAAGAGTCTGTCCTTCCCTATCCGGTGAGGCACTGCAAGCTACTCGCGTGGATTCTTTGAAGGGTACGGATCCTCTAGTATCCATCGACCTCCCTGCCAATGCGTGCGCGCCAGAGTCGTCAGAAACAAGCCTGACCATCCTCCGCTCGGACATCTCCGTTGCACAGGAACAGTAAGCCTAATGAGTGACGCTATGTCGATGGACGGAGCGGTCTCGCCTATTCTTGTAGAATGGCGAACCGTGGCCGACGCACTTAGCGAGTTCGAGTACGCATACCTCGATGCGCTGCGCGTGGCGGAAAGCGAGCATGAGGTACTGAATTTAGATGTAACCTCTCACGAGAATTTGCAGCCCAGGATCGTTGTACTCGCCTACAGGGCTGCCCTTAGCGATGCAGGGCGACTTCATGATGCGGTGGATTCCGCTTGCAGGCGACACGAACGGCCTCCTGCTCGATTGCTTACAATCGCATGCGGTGTTAGCGATAGCGACGTTATTGAACTGGTCTCAAAAGCTTGTGATCTACATTCGTGGCACTGGGCAACTGACCCAGAGAGCATGGGCGAACTAGTTCTATCCAGCTTGGTTCTTATGAGTCGCCGACTGGCTGCAATGAGGGTGTCGGTAACGCTCTCGTCCCTGCCCAGCGTCGGCACATCTCCGACTGCTCAAGAAAGGATCGACACGTGGCCGCCGTGGATCGCAGGGTAGTTGGAGTCGAATGGCTGGCCGCGGTAATCGCGCCTTGGGCAATCGGTCCACACCCGAACTTCTCCTCTCAAAGCGAGAGGCCTGCGCATATCGTGGCACTAGTCGCAGATCTTCGATCCGCTGATATTGACCGTCGGAATACGTTCATCGACAAGATTGACGGCTGGCCAGGGCGACTTGTTCGCGCAGCACGACGTTCTGTTGATCCTACGACTCAGTTAGCGGCTGCGGATGAGCTTCGAGAGTTCGCGATTCATGAAGGCGAAGTCGCTTCAGGTGCCCGAGCGGCGGCTGTGCTCCTGGCGTCGGTCGCGTACTCGGATCTAGAGCTCTTAGATCGCTCAATCGAATCGCTCTCAGGGCTCCTCGCAGCATTCTCGACTTACGGTCAGGATATCCATGAGAGCCAAAAGTTGGTCTTAGCGACGGTCCTGACGCAGCGGGCTATGCGGTTCGCGGAAATCGGAGAGAATAGTTTAGCCGACCGTGATTGCGAATCTGTCGAATCGTGGCTCACGGATATTGATTCGAACAAGGTCGAGCACTTCGAGGTTTCGGCGGGTCTTGGGTGGGACGCAAAGACAGTTCAGTGCGACCTGGTCGATGCGTACAAGTTACGTGCAAAGAGAATTCGCAATGCGATTGCTCCCGTTGGCGATAACGGTTGGGTTGAGGTAATTCGGGCCCGTCCTGCATGGCTCGACGTTCGGGCGGAACGAAGAGAGCGTTCTGGTCTTGAGGCATCCGTGTCTGAGTCATTCCTAGAGCGATACAACTCCACGAGCCGAAGTACTCGCTGGTTTAGCGAAGATCCTGTTCTTGGGCCTCTTGGTGCGGCGTTGTTCCAGACAGAGCTCTCATCGAGCTATCCAAGCGTGTATCCGAGACGAGCGCTATTTGCGAAAGCGCTCCTGCTGTCGGCTTCCGGTGAGTCAGGAATTTCGGCTCAGTCGGCAACGGAAGCTGTCCGATTGCTACGGCGGGGGCACGATACGAAAGGTCTGGATCGAACGCTTTCGACTCTTAGGGCTATTGGCCCTATCGAGTCCCTGCTCTCGTCGGCCTCTTCTTCCATCCGTCAGGGTCGCGCAACCGGTCGAGTGGATCAGGGAGATGTGGCGGTGATGTCTTCAGCGGCTGATCTTCTAACCCCGGTGGAGCGTCAGCATGCAATTCTGCTTGTTTGGCGATTCATGACTGCAACGGCAAGTCTTCCGGGCCGGCGAGGCGCGCCGTGGTCTCGCCAAGATGCGGGGTGGAGGGCGATATCGCGCCTGCTCCCCGGAACGGCTATGGACACATCCATCGCGAGCGCGGCGAGAGAGATGGTCGACGGCGACGAGAACGCATACGTGATCTCGCCGATCGTTTATCGAGTTGTGGAATCTCTTGAATGGGCAGCAGTGTCAGCGGAAGTCCGCCGCTCCTGGATATCTTGGGCACAAGGGAACCTGGGCGCCGAAATGAGTGCAGTTGCGCGGGCAGCGTTGAGAGCAATGGGCGAAGAGTACGACTCTGACTTCGTGGCGTCAGGCCTCACCGGTCTCGAATTGGCCGAATTAGTTGTAGTGGAGCTGCAGGCTGGTCGGTCCGTTAATGATCAGTTTATCGATAAGGCTGTCGAGTCCTGCTTGCAGGAGCTAGATCGAGTTCGCACGGACGCCTCGCGCGGTAGTCACAGCATGGGAGGGCCATCTGCCTTTCGCTTGTCGGTCGAGTTGGCAATGTATGGTGCGGCACGCCTCTGGGCCCCCCTGATTGGAGCGCTTTCTGATCCTAACGTCGCCCAGATAGACAAGGGGGATGGATTAGCGCAACTCGCAGCACAAGAGACGCTACCGATGTCTGTCTCCGCGAGCCTGAGGGAATCTTGGTCGGCTATTTCCAATGCCGCTCAAGACCCTTTTCATGAGAGCAATCACCCTCGATACGTCGGATCTATCCTGCGACTGGGGTATCGGATCGACGCTATATCGCGAGGCGACTATGTTGTTCGAGTTTCGAAGCTTTCGTCCGGGAGTGCCTTAGAACAGATCCAGGCGTTGGGGGTTCTTGCCTGGTGCACTCTCGAAGAGTCTCTCCAGGTTTGGGCGAGCACTCTGGCGCTGCAGCTATCTCTGAGTCTCGATCCGGCTGTCCGAGCCAACTCTGGATTCTGTCTTTCGCGCCACCTGTGCACCTTCCGGGCCGGCTTGGTGCCGGAACTTGTTACGGGCCGGTTGGTCGAGCTTCTCGCTGAGGATGGAGTAACCGTGCCTGAGCTTGCTCTACGTGGTCTCGGAGAGAATCCCACCCTTAGGCGGGATCAAGTCCCACTGGAGGTTCTCGCTCAGGTTCGGTTGGCAGCCAATGAACATATTTCTTCCTCTGTTCGAGCTGCTGCTGCACATGCTCTAGAGGCAATTCTAAAGCAGGAAGGAGGTCGGAGTTGACCTCCCTGACGAAAAGAGTTCACTGAGTTATGCGGCGGCAATGAGATTCGGCTATCTTGTCCAGGAATGCTTCCTGGAAGCCGATGCGATTGTGCTATGCAGCTTAGTCGGCTCTTCCGGATTTAGAGTGCGAGCGCTCCGCAGTGCAGTAGCGACCGGATCCGATAATTGATCAGGTTGCGGAAGCCCATGGCGTTGCGGCGGAGGGCTTCGAGTCGGCCGTTGATGGCCTCGG
>NZ_JBEDNP010000030.1:0-19225 GCF_040105315.1 Pseudonocardia tropica | reverse complement strand
GTGGTGGTCCTTCCTGGAGTTCCTTGGTCGGTACTCGAGAAAGATCACGCGGTGGCCGTCTCACGTCACGACGCCACGCCGCTCACCAGCGACGAACCCGTACACCACCTCCGCGGACGTAACCCCCTGGGCCGCGGGGTCGGCGCTGGTCGGGTGGGTGCACTCGCTGCGGCTGCCCCGCGATCACTACGTCCGTCTCGACGCCAACGACTACTCCGTGCTCACCCGTCGGCGGTCGGACGCAGGGTCACCGTCACCGCCGATCTGGACCAGGTGCTGGTGTCCTGCGACGGGCGCCGCGTCGCCCGCCACCGCCGTTGCTGGGCGCGGCATCAGACCCTGACCGACCCCGCTCACGCGGCCGCCGCCGCGGCGATGCGCGCCGCCCGCACCGCCGCGCTTGAGCGAACCTCCCCGGCCGGGGTCGAGGTCGAGCAGCGCACCCTGTCCGACTACGACCGCATCCTCGGGCTGAGCGAGGTGTCCTGATGCCCACCAAGACCAGCACCGGCTCGACCCCCACGAACTCGACGGGACGCAATGTCGCCTCGGAGATCGCGTTCCTGACCCGGGCGCTCAAGGCGCCGTCATTGGGGGCGGTCGAGAGGTTGGCCGAGCGAGCCCGCACCGAGGGCTGGACCCATGAGGAGTTCCTGGCCGCCTGTCTGCAGCGTGAGGTCGCAGCCCGCGAGGCCCACGGCGGCGAGGGCCGGATCCGGGCGGCCCGGTTCCCGGCGCGCAAGTCGTTGGAGGAGTTCGACTTCGACCACCAACGCTCCCTCAAACGCGACGTGATCGCCCACCTCGGCACCCTGGACTTCATCACCGGCAAGGAGAACGTGGTGTTCCTCGGCCCACCCGGAACCGGGAAGACCCACCTGTCGGTCGGGCTCGGGATCAGGGCCTGCCAAGCCGGGCACCGCACCGCGTTCGCCACCGCCGCGCAATGGGTCGCCCGCCTCGCCGAGGCCCACCACGCCGGACGACTCCAACAAGAACTCGTCAAGCTGGGCCGGGTCCCGCTGCTGATCATCGACGAGGTCGGCTACATCCCGTTCGAGGCCGAAGCGGCGAACCTGTTCTTCCAACTCGTCTCGTCCCGCTACGAACGCGCCAGCCTGATCGTCACCTCCAACAAGCCCTTCGGCCGCTGGGGCGAGGTGTTCGGTGACGACGTCGTCGCCGCAGCGATGATCGACCGCCTCGTCCACCACGCCGAGGTCATCTCCCTCAAAGGCGACAGCTACCGCCTCAAAGACAGAGACCTCGGCCGCGTCCCCGCAGCCACCAAGACCAACGACTAACAACCATCAACCGAGGGGGTCCGTTTTCGGCCGTCGCCGAGGGGTCCAGATTCAGCCGCCGTTGACACGGAGAAGCAGGAGCCTCGGGCTGGCGATGAGTAACGTGCCGTCGGAGGTCCATCCCCTGTGATGAACGAGCAGAGAGCTGGCATGCCCGATAGCGGATCGAGCTACGAGGTGGAAGCTGTTGCTGCCCGGTACCGGGCGCTGGCTGAGCGGATGACTGCTCGCGTGGTCAGCATCGACGACACAGGGTGGGTACAGCCGTCGCCGTGCGAAGGATGGACCGCGCGAGATGTCATCGACCACGTAGTCGAGGTGCAGCGCTGGCCGCTGCGGGCCACCGGCACGAACGTCGAGGACATCCCGTCGTGTTCCGTCGATCCGGTCGGAGCCTGGACCGCGGCGAGCAGCAAGCTCGTCGCGCTGCTCGAGTATCCAGGCCGGGCCGCGATCGAGATCGACGTGGCTGTCGCCGGGTCGATGTCCGCGGCGGCCGCTGTGGACCTGATCGTCTGCGGTGACCTGGCCATCCACACCTGGGATCTGTCGCGCGCGACTGGACAGGACGAGCGCATGGACCTGGCCGAGGCCGCCCGCGTTAAGACCCAGCTGGAGTTCCTCGGCGATGCCATCCGCGGCCCGGGCCTGCACGGCACCCCGCTCGCCCCGCCAGCGGGCGCGGATGCGCGCATTCAACTGCTCGCCTACGCCGGACGACGAGCCTGGTGACACCGGGCGGGCACCCGAGGACACCACGAGCCGAGCCGACCGAGCACGCCACTTCGGTCGATCATCGCTCTCCTGCCCAGACGCTACGGCAACGAAGCTTGCGTGCCCGTGAGGCGGGCGAGCATCCGGTGGCGGAAGTCCGTTGAGCGCCGCGCCGCCGAACCACGACACGGGCTCCAGGTGACCGAACGGCAAGACCGTCTAGAGACGTTGTGAGACCCGCTTATCGAGAACGCCCGAGCCGGGAGGAACCCGGCTCGGGCGTTGTGTGTCCGGGCCCGCTAACACCGGGCCCGGCGCTCCGCGGACGCTACACGCGGTGGAGTAGATACGAATCCCCATCAGGGGGCCGGCGTTCCACACATCACGGTCTGAGGCGAGGCACTCAATGGTGCCGGGTCATTGGCGAAGCAGTCGTGGGCGGCATGATGACCGCCCGCATCTGAACCGTTCAGCTGCCGGCTCGAGTGGACACTGGTTGGGCGATCGGAACGCGGCCTGACGGGTAGGCGGCAACGTGGAGCCGACTCCCGTCGGAGATCGTCAGCCTGCATCGCCGCTCACGATCCTGCCTGGTCAGACGGTCATGCCCTGCCTGCCTGGAGAGGCCACTCCTGCCCAGCCCTTGGACGAGGTACGGGATGACTTGGAACGACATCTGCCCGTAACGTCCCGACCGGCGCCACGAGCTGCCGGAATCGACGGGTCGAGAGTTCCTGGAGGACGCGCGTGGCGGCTCTCTCGCGCCGACTCCCGCAGTTCCGCCCGATCCTCGCCGGTGCCCGGTTGTCCGACCGGCTGTTCGCCTGTGCCGGGGCGCTCGCGGCCATCTCGGTCGCCGGTGCCATCGGGGCGCTCGTCGTCGGGCCGGGCGCGGCGTTGCCGTTCATCGTCGCACCGGTCGGGGCGTCGGCGGTCCTGGTGTTCGCGGTGCCGTCGAGCCCGCTCGCGCAGCCCTGGCCGGTCATCGCGGGCAACGTCGTCTCGACACTCATCGGGGTCGGGGCGCGGCTGGTCGTACCCGACGTCCTCGCCCAGGCGGGGCTGGCCGTCGCCGTGGCGATCGCGACGATGTCGCTGTTGCGCTGCCTGCACCCACCCGGAGGGGCCGCAGCCCTGACGGCCGTCATCGGCGGCAGCGTGATCACCGGAGCGGGCCCGCTGTTCGCCCTGTTCCCGGTCGGGGTGAACTCGGTCGTCCTGGTCGCGATGGGGTGGCTGTTCCACCGCCTGTCGCGGCACCCCTACCCACACCGGACGGCGCCGTCCGACCGGGCCGATCGCCGCAGCTGCTTCCGGGCCGACGACGTGGACCGGGCGCTGGCCGAGATCGGCGAGACGTTCGACATCGACCGCGACGACATCGGTCTGCTGCTGCGCGAGGTCGAGACCCAGGCGCTCGTCCGGCAGCACGGCGACCTCGTCGCCGCGGACGTGATGTCGCGCGACACCGTCTCGGTCCGGTCGGGCGACGATCCGACGACGGCGCGGGACCTGTTGCTCGAGCACGACGTCCGGACGGTGCCGGTGCTCGACGACGACGGCGCCGTCGTCGGCACTCTCGGGCTCCGCGAGCTCGCGCACCCCGCGGGCACCGTCGGCTCGATGGCCTCACTACCGTCGACGGCCTCGGCGGACACGCCCCTCGCAGCGCTGAGCCGCATCCTGACCGACGGACGCACGCACGCCGTCGTCATCGTCGACGAGCGGAACCGCCTGCGCGGCATGGTCACCCAGACCGACCTGCTCATCGCGCTGTGCCGCATCCTGGCCGATTCGGCGTGACAAGCCTCGAGATGCGCGGCGTCCGCGCACATCGGCGGCTCGCCACTCGTTCGGTAAGTGCGAAGCAGGTTTCCGCCTGATGTGGGGCGGTCGCGACCCGGCATCCAGCCCGTCTTCACGTGTCATCACTGCGCATCCCCGAGCGCCACAGTCCCAGATGCGGCGCGAGACGCCGAGCCGTTGTGGTACCGCCGCGTCTCGATCAGATAGCCGTCACGGAGTGCGACGGTCGAGGGGCTGCAGCCCTGCAGGACGACCGCGCAGGTGTCCTTCTCGGTGCCGCGGCTGCGCAGGATGCCCTCAGCTTGTGGTGGTAGCGCTACGATGTCTCCTGTGAGCGAGGCGTTCGAAGTGTCGCCCGACGATCCGGATGGGGTCGCGGCCGCGATCGAGCGTGCGTCGAAAGGTTCACGAGTTCGCGTCGTCCGTCAGGGCCACGCCGTCGCCGACATCGTTCCGATCGCCGCGGCCGGGCCGGGAGAGCTGCGTCCTGAGCGGCGCGACTCTCGCCACGACCAGGTCGTGCGCGACCACGCCACCCGGTTCGGCGCTCCGACCTTGGAGCATTACCGGCGCATCTACGCCACCGCCGGCCGTGAGTGGCCGGGCGAGGATCACATCCGAGCGCATTACCCCGTGGCGGACGTGTCCTGAGCACTCAACCTGCGCTTACCGCGAACACTGTGAGCGGGAAGGTCCTCGACGCGAGCGCGCTCGACGCCTACGCCAACGGGCATCTGGGCATGGCTACCTGGTACGCCCTGGCCTGGGAACTGGGGCTCACGTTCGTCGTTCCGCGTTTCGCTCGTGACGAGGCCCTCTGTCTGCGGCCGGGCCTCGTCGCCGAGGTTGACCTGCTGCTCGCCGCGCCCTATGTCGTCCTGACCGACTCCCCCGCCGAGGCAGCCCGTCTGCTCGACGAGACCTCCGCAGCCTCGGTGTACGACCCGCTGGCAGCGTCCGTAGCCGCCTTGTGCCGGGAGCGGGGATGGCCGGCGCTGTCCACGGACCCAGAGCGACTGCGTCGCGTCGACCCGTCGCTCGAGGTAGACCTGCTCTGAGACGGGAACGGCCAGCGTCACTGACCCTGGCCCTGTGCATCACGCCGACCGCCAGGCCGACCCTCAGATCAACTGGCCGCTACTGCACAGCGCCCATCCAGTCGCGGCGGGCCCGCCGGTAGGCCGTGCACGGCGCTGTGCTGCAGGCTGTTCACCGCGCGGTAGTAGCGCATCGTCGTGCCCTGCCGCTGACGCCCCGGCCCGGCAACTACCGCGCAGCGCAAACTGGACATCCCTGAAGGGGGCTCGGTCTCAGGAGGCCGGGTACTGCTGGGCGCCGAGCACCCGGGCCAGGTGGGCGGCGTTGCGGCCCAGCGTCGCGGTCGTCGCCGCGACCGGTTCCGGGGTCTGGTCGAGATCCTTGTAGTCGACCGGGTTCATCGCTTCGGAGTTCCAGTAGGTCGCTCCGCCTGCGGGGATGGTGAACCCCATGTCGTTGAGTGCCTGGAACGAGTCGGCGACGATCTTGTGTGCGCCGTCCTCGTTGCCGACCACAGCGACGACCGCGACCTTGCCGAACAGTTCGGGTCGCCCCTGGTCGTCGGTTTCGGACAGCTCCGCGTCGAGCCGCTCCAGGACCCGCTGTGCCACGCTCGACGGGTGCCCGACCCAGGTCGGGGTCGCGAACACCAGGATGTCCGCGTCATAGATCCGGCTGCGGATCTGCGGCCACTGGTCACCCTCGCCCATGTCGGCCGCGGTGCCGGGCTTCACGTCGTAGTCGGCGACCCGCAGCGTGTCGCCGGCGACACCGTGATCGGCCATGGCGTCGAGCACCTGTCGGGCCATCACCTCGCTGCTTGAGGCCTGCGGGCCGGGCTTGAGGCTGCACACTAGTGCGAGGGCACGAATCTCGTGGTCCATGACCAGCTGCGTACCCGAAGGACCGTGCTTCACGCGTCGGCGGGCGGGAACGGGATCGAGGCGACCGCCCCGGCCACGATCAGCTCCAGGCTGCCCTTCACCCACCACCGCGATGCGACAGCAGCTCTGCGCTGCACCTTCCATGACCCGCGCCAGCGCCGCACCGACCCCCGGGCCACCGGGACCACCGAGCGGATCGCCTTCGCGTGTAGTAACAGGCCCCACGCTGGGGGTCTTAAGCTCATACCGCCTAGACCAGGCGCGGCCACGGCGCTCGCGCACCGTGACCGCTCATAGAGGAACGCGCGGGGCGCGAGGTGACGACGGCTAGCACGGCCAGATCGCGTCGCCTGGCGCAGCACGTACTCCGCGAGGCAGGCCGATACCGGGTGACCGACCGGGGCCGCGATGGCGGGCGCGACGCGTTCCCGGTCGGTCACCTGTGGTGTCGCCGCCTCAACAGGGGTCAAGCGGCGGCACCGGATCCGCGTCTGTCGACCTCCTGATCTCCGTGGTCTCGCGTGGAGCTGACACGCTGACGCGGACCGGTAGAGCTACCCCCATCGGGCCGAAGTACACAGCCTGCAGCGAGGGCGATTGCTCCGGCGCCGCGCCCGAACCCCCGATCCACGAGACAGCGCGCCGGCGTGGCGCCCGCAACACCGAGCCCCGCCCGCGGAGCGGGTGAAACCGCGTGAGCGGCGACCTGCCGCGGACGAGAGGACTCATGCTCGCTGCTGGGAGCGTTCGCCGGGTGGCGCAGGCTGCCGCATGGTCGCAGGCCCGGCCCCGGCGTTTACCCCCGGGAACGGATCGACGCGGTCGGACGAGCCGAGCACGGCGCGCTCAACGGCGGCGCGCCCCGGTCGGCGAGGGTGAACGTGGGCCGAAGGGCCGTATCCCGCCGCCGCCACCACCGCCCCCGTCGCCGGCGCCGCCGCCACCGGAGCTGCCGTGACCGTCGACCGGCCCGGCGCTGTGGCCGGGCAGCACCGAGGCCAGCACGAGCAGCACAGCGATGACCCAGACCACCTGCCCGGACAGCGGCCCGGCGAGCGCGGCCAGCCCGGTGGTGAGCGCGACGAGCTGCAGATCGGGCTGTGCGACTAGGTCGACGAGCCGATCGATGGCTCCGGCGCCCGTCATCCGCATAATTCCACGTACCCGATTCGTCGGCCTGACGCACATGACACTGTCGTCTGCGCCATACTGGTGCAGCGTGATCGGCCCCGACGTGCCCCTGGACCGCGCTCAGACCGACTCCGGACTGATCATTGTGACCGTCATCGGCGGGCGGTCCGTCCCGGTCGTCGGTCGCGGTCTGCCGGTCATCCTGGCCGGTCCCGCCGTGCAGGTGCTCTGGCTCCTGGCGCTGGCGGTAGCCATGCTTATGCGGCGGCGACCGGCCTCTGGACCCGGCGGCGGTGACGGAGGATCGGGCGGCGGCCTGATCGGGCCGGACCTGTTCAGCCCCGTCTGACCGAGCCCCCTACTGCTCGCCCGGCTCGTCCCGGGTGCCGTGAAGGGGCCGCTGTCTGCTGTCGCGCCACCGGTCGGGCACCGAGTTCGAGGCGCGTCAGGTTCGCACCGGCGAGGGCCGCCGAGAGTGTCGCTCGCCGGGATGCCGGCGGCGTCAGTGGTGGCGGCGTCAGTGGTGGCGTCGCTGGGCCTGGGTGCTCACCTCGCGGGCGACGTCGACGAGCTTGGCGTCGGTGTTCTGGGAGGCTTCGACCAGGATCGCGAATGCCTGATCGTCGTCGACATCGAACCGTTCGATCAGGACGCCCTTGGCCCGGTCGATCACGTCCCGGCTCTGCATCGCCCGGTGCATCTGCGCCGCGCGCCGGGCGCCGAACAGCGCGATCGCGGTCTGCGTGGCGAACGCCTCTCCCGCCAGCACACTAACCTCGGTGAACGCGTCGGTCTCACGGGCGTAGAAGTTCAATGCCGAGCCGGGCTCCTCGGGCGGAGCCATCGCGAACGACAACAGGCTGCCCACCCCGGCCGCCACGGCCTCGCCGGCCCACCGCGGCCACCGCATCCGCCCGGTCACCGCCATATCCGCGACCTCGATCACCTGATCGTGCCCGGCGACCTGCACCACCGTCGACATCTCGTCGACCCCCAGAGCGATCCGCGATGCCAGCACACACGGGCCCTCGCCGAGATCGGCCTGACGCCGGTCGAGCTCGGCCACCCACGACGAGCTGGGCACCCGCGCCGACACCCGCCCGTCCCGCCCGACCTGGGTGATCCCGGCCCCGTCCGCACCGGGAACCGCCCGCGCCGCCGCCGCCACCACCTCGGCCAGGACATCCTCAGGCGAGCGCAACCGGCCACGCAGAACCGACCGGGCGGCCCGGGCCAGCGCCGCGGTCAACTGCTCCCCCTCGACCGGATCCATCTGGCGGGCTCCCTGCTCCTCAGCCCCGCAGGGGCTCACTCCCGCCCACCCCGGCGGCAGGCCACGGCGCCTCGATTACGGACGTGATAGCCGACTGTTGATCTCACAACCGTACCCAGATCGGCGGCCATCCGCCGATCGGTCCGAGCCGACTCGACAGACAGCTCAGCTGGTATCAGGACCGCCTTGCGCGACGGTCGCCCGCCACCTGTGAAGCGTGTCGCGATGAGTCGGCTACCCTGCGCACCGTCCGGGTTGCGGTGCGAGCCACCTTCGGCGGTGCGCCAGCCGGCCCGGGCGCCCTGTCCGGCCGACCCCTCAGATGCCCCGGCCGGTGCGTCACCGCGGCCGCCGGCCGCCGCCCCCGATGGCGGCCACGCGGCCGCGGTGGGCGGCTCCTCGGTGACGGCACGAGCTGCCAGTCGGGCATGTCAGAGTCGGTGGCTGCGATGCACCGGTGGCTTCGTAGAGGTTCCACCAGATCTCGCCGCCGGTGGGGTGTTACGCGGTGTCCAGCCCGCCGCCCTCGAAGACGACGTCCGCCACGAGTGCACCGTCAGGGCTCGTGGGGTCAGCGCGTGATACCGACGGGCTCCTGAGCCACGGCGCGGCTCACGCACGCAGCGTCTGGGCTGTCCGCGCGGCGCGACCGTCACGGCTGGGCTTGGGGGTCCGGGTCGATCGCGACCGAGAGGTGCGCTGCCGCGCTGCGGTACTCGCGTACCCGTTGCCGGGCCGGCGCCAGCGCGGCCCGGGTCGCGGAGAGTCGGGCCGTGATCTCCGCGATCCGCGTGGCGGGGTCCGCGCCCTCGTCGTCGGCGAGAAGCCGGTGGTCGCCGTAGTGCTCGACCTGGCGCTGCAGCACCTGCAACGCTTCGTCGGTGCGGTCGAACAGCTCGGTCAACGCCCACCCCCACGCATAGAACTCGTCGTGGCTCGGATCTAGGTTCGACCTCCTGGGGGTTGCGGGGCCCGAACACGCTGAGCGCGACCCCGGCCGAGCCGGTGGCAAGCGGTAGGGGCGCCCAGACGTCGGCAGCGATCGCGGCCGCGCGTGGGTGGGAGCGGGCGGCGCGGCGTAGCGCCGCGGTGGACAGGTCCACCGTCATGCCGTGTGCGGCGGGCAGGGCGTCGAGCACCGGTGCGAGGTAGTGGCCGGTGCCGCCGGCGAGGTCGACCACCAGCCTGATGCCCGCGGGGGCGTGCTCGACGGTGAGAGCGGTGATGGTCGAGCGCAGCGGCCGATAATGGTCTCCGGCCAGGAAGGCTTCGCGGGCGGTGACCATCGCGGGGGTGTCGCCGTGGTGGCGCCGGCGCCCGGGCAGCAGTGACAGATGCCCGGGCCGGGCGATGTCGAACGCGTGCCCGGACGGGCACCGCATGGTGCGGCCGGCGCGGTTCAACGGGCTGGCGCAGTGCGGGCAGGTCAGCCACGTCGCGACCGCGTCGAGTGCGCGGCGGGCGTCGTCTGCAGAACGGTGGTGCTGGGTGGGGTCGGCGCAGCGGCCGGCCAGGGGTGGGGTGTCCACGATCGCGTTGTCCCTAAGAACGAGTGAGGACGCAGCGGTGTCACGTCTGGACGACGAGCCCAGGTCGGCACGGGTCAGAGGCCGCCGAACCCCTCAGAGACGGGGTCGGGCGGCGGGGTGCACCGCCGTCAGGCGGTGCGGGGACGCTGCGCGAGCGGAAGCCACATGAGACTGAACCTACTACCAGGCAGCGAGACCGCGCACGGCCCGCCCGGCGATCGCGTTCCTGTCGTCTCAGCTGTCAGACTCAGACGATGGGACCTGCTCCACCCCACGATCGCGGCCACCCTCCGATCGACTTCCCGTTCTTCGGAGTCTTCCCGTGGAAGGGCCCGACCTGGGTCGAGTTCTACGAAGGCGCGCTCGGCTACCCGATGACCACCCTCTGGCTCGGGCACCGGGTCGAGAACGGCCGTGCCCACATCTCCGTAGGCACGAACACCTACCGACCCGGCGGACTCGAACTGGGCGAGGAGCTCGCCTTCGGCAGCCTCTTCACGTTGTCCGAGCGCATGCGCCCAGACCGAACCGCCGTCGAGTTCCCCGAGGGCTTCAACAAAGCCCAGATCGACCACGTGTACGAGTCCTCCCAGGGGTGGCGGGAATGGCCCACCGTCCCGTGCGAGGTCGACGGACGGGAAAAGGTCCTGTCCCACCGCCGCTACGCCTGGGGCTGGGCCGGGTTCATCTGCGACGTCGGGGTGGCCGGGGTCAAGCTCGTCGCCGTCGACGTCGAGCCGGACATCATCGCGTTGCGAACGGTCAGGACACCGCAGACCTATGGCTTCGACCCTTCGCAGCGGCTGTCCGTCTCCGATCTCCACGAACAAGCGGACCTGGCCGGGGACGCCCGTCTGCCACTGCCCTGGGCCGACACGGTCCATCCCGACCAACAGGCGCTGATCGACCACCACGGTCTCGGGTGATGAAGACGGGACCTGCTGCAGGGCGCTCGGAACTCGCGGTCGGCGCTGCGCGTGCAATCGGTGGGTACGCGATCGTCGTCGACCGGTGCCACCCGTTCGCCGCCGCGGTCGACACCGACGGAGCAGTCTGCGCGACGGCCTCGTGGGCTCATCTGCTGTCCCCGCCGAACGCGTGGCACCACCCGCGGCGCCGTCTGCTGCACCTCGACGCGACCTCGGTCGCCGTGCACGACGTCGGCACCGCCACGGCCGTACGCCTGACCGTCGGCCGCGACGGATCGCTCGGCGTCGAACCGGTCGCCCTCGCCGGACTCTCATGGCCCACCGAGCAGTACGTCCCCCTGTGGCGGGCCCGCACGCCCCTGACGCCGGGGCCCGGCTGGCTGCTGGGCACCGACCTGCGGCAGACCCGGTGGTGCTGGTGGGCGACACACCCCGCCGTGCCCGCCCCGGAGCACGGAGCTGACGGATCGATCGTCGCGTGGGCCGCACTGCCCGACGACGTCGCCGTGGCCGCTGTGCAGCACACTCACAAGCGGCCCTTCGACCTGCGCCCGCGGGTCTCTCTGCGGCTGTTCGACATCCGTCGCTGGCCCTCACGCGTTCTGCCCGCCGTACCACTACCCGCAACCGCCCGCTGGCGACTCGACCACCGCCGTATGCCCACCGCTCCAGCGAGCACACCGAGTGCCTACGAACACTCCGCCGCGGCGAAGCGAGCCGACGCCCTATCAGCCAGCCGCGCCGCCGCCGAACGCGACGCCCACCGGCTCCTCGAACGCGGCTACACCGACGCCCGGGTCACGCTCCCCGACGGACCCAGCGCCCACGATCCACGCATCGTGCTCGACTTCCACTCCCCCGACCATCCCGGCCGACTGTTCCGACGCGTGGACCATCCCCTCGACGAGCTGGGAAGCCCCGGCGGCGGACTCCACGACCTCACCGTGATCCTCGACGAGGACCTCAACGCCGGCCTGCTCGACGAGATCGTACGCCGAGATCCGGACACTGACCTCGTCTACATCTGACCGGCTCCTCAGCCCGACGGCGCCCGCCGACATGGGGGTCTGTCCCCCGGACATGGAGCTGGTGAGCACAGTGAATGGCCCAGGTCCGGTGTCGGCGCCCCCCCGCTACGGTCTGAAGCGTGTCCCAGACCGAGCCGCAGATCACCGCCGCTCTGGTCCGTGAGCTGCTGCAGGATCAGCCCCCGGATCTGGCAGCCCTGCCGCTTTGTGAGGTGGAGGACGGCTGGGGCAACCAGATGTGGCGCCTCAGCGACGAACTCGCCGTGCGGATCCAACGCATGGACGCCACCCCGGAGCCCCAGCTCAAGGAACGACGATGGTTACCCCGACTCGCTCCGCACCTGCCGTTGCCGATCCCCGTCCCGGTACGCACCGGTGCACCCTGCTGTCGGCCCCTGCCCACGGGCGTAGAGCCTGTGAACCTGCCCGCGGGTACCGGAAGTGCGCCGGTGAGGACCTCGACGAGCCGCCGCTTCTGGACCGGCCTCCAGACCGTGTCTTGAGCTGTTAGCGGGCCCCGGCCGTCAATTGGCGTATGAGCGCTCTCGAGGTGCCCACCCCGGTCTGGCCGGCGGCGAACGCCCGCCGGACCGGAGCTCAGCCACCTAGGACCCGCTTGATGACGCGCCGTCGATGTAGGCCGGCGCGCGGGACTATCCGCTGAACTGGGCGGGCTGTGGCCGCGTCGTCGGCGCGGCCTTCTCTGGCGCGGACGGCGAGGTGCTCGAGTTGTGGTCGCGGTAGGCCTCGACGACCTCGGCAGGAATGCGGCCCCGCTCGGAGACGGAGTATCCGTTCTCACGCGCCCACACACGCACCGCCTGGTTGTGGCGCCGAGCCTCGCTCGAGCCCGCCCCCGCGGCAGCCTCGCGACGGCGTACGCGCCGGCCACCTCCTGCGGTTCGCGCGGCGGACACGAACGGGGCGAGCTTGTCCCGGAGCGTCGCGGCGTTGGCCGCATTGAGGTCGATCTCGAACTGCTTTCCGTCGAGGGTGAAGGCGACGGTCTCATCAGCTGCCGCGCCGTCGAGGTCATCGACCAGCTGTACCGTTTCAATTCGCGCCACTGTGTCACCCTTTACTGTATTGATGCTCGGCGCCGAGGGTAGTGGATGCTCTGCGGGAGACATGCCTTCCCCCGGATTAGCGATCCTGCGGGCCAGTGTTGTCGTGATGGCCCGGGCGGTGGCGCTTCCCGGGTGATAGGCGAGGTAGGTGGCCAGGATCCGCAGGGCGGTCAGTGCCTCGTTCTCCCGCTCGACCCACTCGCTCCGGCGGGCGTCGCATGCGTTGCGGAACGCTGATTGAAGCTCACGGGACAGGGCGGTTCCTGCCACGATGACGGGGTCTGACATCACGGTCCTCTCGCACAGCACCGGGGATAGGGCTCAGTGTGCGACAGGGGGCCGACAATTCTTTAGGCCCGCCAAGCCAGGCTCGGCGGACAAACCGACAGGAACGCGTTGCCGACCCGGCACAAGCGGCACGCCCCTCGAGAATCGGGCCGACGTCCAGGCGGAGGCGCTGCTCAGCTGTCGCTGGAGGCTGGCCGCGACCGGGGTAGCTGACGGAGTGGCCTGATGAGGCGGACGAGCATGGTGTGCAGGGCGGTGGTGTCACCGGCCAGCGAGAGTGCGGACGCGCGGTTGTTCTCGGCGGGGTCCATCGCGGTCCAGCGCAGCTCGTAGCCGGCGTCGTGGGCGAGCTGGGCCAGGAACGCCCGCTGGGTGCGCCCGTTGCCCTCCCGGAACGGGTGCAGGGCGTTGATGTCGCCCAGTAGCTCGGTCAGGCCGTCGATGAAGCCGTCGAGGTCACGCCCGCGCAGGACCTGCTCGGAGTGGAGGCGGTCGAAGATGTCGGCGGCGGAGGTCTCGAGGTGTTGAGGGAGGCAGAACAGCTGTCCCTTGCCGATGGACACGGTGCGCAGCTGCCCGGCCCAGTCGTAGAGGTCGCTGAAGATGTGGTGGTGGAAGTCCTGCAGGTGGTCCAGGTCGTAGCGTCCGGGCAGCGGCGCCTGGCGCAGCTCGATCAGGCGTAGCGCGGTGAGCTCGGCCTCGGCCTGGGCGAGCTCTCCTGGATCGGTGATCCCCAGCCGGTTCCGCAGAACGCCGGTGGCGAGGTCGAGGTAGGGGTCCGGGCCGGTCAACGGCGGTAGCGGGCCAGGACACGCTCACGAGCCTCGCCGGTGGTCAACGAGCCGGCAGCGACGCCGTCGAGCAGCGCCAGACCCTCCGCGCTGGGCTCCAGGCCCTCGGCCCGGACCGAGGCAAGGGCCTCGTCGACATCGGCGCGTCGCTGCGCGACCCCGATGAGCTGTTCGTAGCGGGCCACCGACATCACCACCGCCTCGGGCTTGCGATGAGCACCGACGAACACCGGCTCGGCATCGGGCTCCTGCACCCGCTTCAACGTCGCCGCCAACGCCGTACGGAACTCACGAAACGACAACACCTCAGGCACCCACACACCGTCCAGCGTACCCGAACGCGTACACACTCGAGTACGCGCCGCGGACTCGTTGAGGGCCAGTGCAAAGCACAGCGCACTGAGCCCTACGCCGATCTGGACTCCGGCCGTGTAAGCGCATCGATCAGCAGGTCGGCAGATCAAGCATCAGAGACGCCACCGACAGGTAGAACGGTGCGGGCACCGGCGGGCGACGCAGCCGGGAGACCCGCCCGAGCATCAGGCGGGGCCATCGCGGGGCGTCCCGGACGCCCGTCAGCAGCACCGTGACGCGAGCGGGATTGGAAGGATCGAAGGCGAGCCCCGGTCCGTAGGTTCCGCGGGCCATCCAGATTGGAGTACCCGGCGCGTCGGTGTCGAGGAACCGCCGCGGTTGCGACCAGTCCGCGCGGTCGGCGCTGGGGTGTGCCGCTGTGCTCCACCAGAGGCCCTGCGGCGGGAAGCCGCCCGTGTTGTGCAGGTCGGACCCGCGTGCAAGCAGCATCACCCACCTGTCGCCGCGCGGCGCGATCGCGATGTCGAAGAAGCCCTCGTCCGGCCCGGCGAACACGCGCGGCGGTGTCCAACCGGTCAGGCCGTCCTCGCTCTCGACGCATTGCAGCTCGTAGTCGGGGTGCTCGCCGGGACCGATCTCGTGCGGGTTGGCCTGATACCACATCCGGTAGCGACCCCCGGAGTGAACGACGCGCGGTTCGAGCACGCTCCATCGCGGGCCGCTGCCCTCCAGCACCGGCGCTCCGCGCCGCCGCCACTGGCCGTCGACGTGCTCCAGCACGCCGATCGCGTACCTGCTCCCGGGCCCGTAAAGCTTGGCGTTCGCCCGGCCCGAGTAATAGATCCGAGCGCCGTTGCTCGCAGCCGGCGGGACGTAGCTCGGGGTGTGCATGCCGGCAGCGTCCCAACTGCCCTTCGGCGGGTCGGCGGCCAGCGGTCGGGCCCGGCCCCGAGGGTCGCAGTCGACCCGCCATGGACCGCCGGGGCCGGTCGCCTCGTCGACCAGGTGCGCGCGGAACAGGCGGTTGCGGAACGTGGTGGTGAAGCCGCCGACGAACAGGGTCCACCGGCCGTCGACGAGGTGGACGTTCGGGTCACCGACACCGAGTAGCCCTCGCGGCATCGGACCGTCAAGCATGTCCCACAGCACAATCGGCGCGGGGCTACCCTGGGATCGCCACAGATCGGGCTGGTCGGCGTTCATGAGTGCGACCTCCTGGCTGGAGACGCGCGGCAGCGCGCTGACTCCCCTGCGGATCAGGTAGGTCGGTTCCAGAAACTACCGCGGTGTCCGGTTCGGCAGCAACCGGCTCACACGATGCCTACGTTCCTGCGGCCCTTACGTCCCGATCGCTCACGATGCCCCTCCGCGGCTGGTCCAGCTACTCGCTCAGCAGGTGCTCGAGCAGGTCACTGATGCCCGGCACCGCAAAGAGCACCTCGGCGCCGTCCAGGTCCGGCGGCAGCGTCCGGGCAGGTCCCGGCAGGAGTGTGCGCACAGCGCCGGCCTCGGTCGCGATCAGGCCGCCGGCCGCGACGTCCCATGGGTGCAGGGTCTCGGTGTGCGCATCCAGGCGTCCGGCGGCAAGCCAGGCGAGGTCGAGAGCGGGCGAGGACGCCCGGCGGATGTCCTGGCAGTGCGTGATCAGTCGGCGGATGCGTTCGACGAGCGCGTCGATGTCGGGGCGGACGTGCGGGAACCCGGTGCTGACGATCGCGTCGGCGAGCGAGCCCCGGTCGGTCACCCCGATCGGGGCTCCGTCCAGAGCGGCTCCCCGCCCGAGGATCGCGGTGAACGTCTCGTCCAGCAGGGGAGCGTGTACCACGCCAGCCTGGACGACGCCGTCGATGGCAAAGGCGATCGAGACGGCGACGTAGCGGTGCCCGCGTGCGAAGTTCGCCGTCCCATCGATCGGGTCGACGATCCACAACGGTCCCTCGCCGACGACGGGCAGGTCACCGGACTCCTCGCTCAGCACTGGGACGCTTGGGAAGCAGCTGCCGAGTACGCCCCGGATGATCCGGTCCGAGCGCAGGTCGGAGTCCGTGACCGGCTCGACGCCGTCCTTCATCTGCAGTACCGGCCCGCCGTCCGCCTCGCCCCAGGAGGACATCCCCCGACCTATGCTTCAGCACATGCCCAGCTACGTAGCCCTGCTCCGTGGAATCAATGTCGGCGGCCGAAGCTCGGTGCCGATGGCCGACCTCCGGACGGTGTTCGAGGACCTGGGGTTCGAGGACGTCAGTACCTACATCCAGAGTGGGAACGTGCTGTTCACATGCCCGGAGGAGCGTTCAGGACTGGCGGCCGAGATCGAGCAGGCGCTCGCCGCGCGTTTCGGCAAGCAGATCGCTATCCTGCTCCGCACGGCCAGCGAGCTGGCCGAGGTCGCCGCGACCCGTCCCTTCGCTAACAGTCAGGACGACCACACGAAGCTGCTCGTCACGTTCCTGGCCTCGACCCCTGAGGTTCCCGCCGGCCCGCTCGAGACACCTGCCGGGGAGACCGGGGAACTGGTTCTAGCCGGTCGTGAGGTCTATGTCCACACTCCCGACGGGTACGGTCGAAGCAAGCTCGGCAACACCTACTTGGAGAAGGAGCTCGGCGTCGCTGCGACCACCCGGAACTGGAAGTCCGTGCTCGCGCTGCGAGATCTCCTCGCCGGGCGGGCCTGACCTCTATGGTGAGGTGACTGACCGGCCGGGTGTCGTAGGGTTGCGTTCCTCGGCCATTCATCGATGGGAACGGGAATGCGGCAAATCGGCGTGGCGGAACGGCGAGCACGGCTGGCAGTCCGGCACCGGCTCGCAGGACACACTCAGGTCGACGGCCCGCTGGAGGCTACAGAGGCCGTCGTAGCGTTGCACGCTACTGATCCGGCCACGGTGTATCTCTCCGCGCTCACCCGGATGACGGGGGGCGAGGTCGCCACGATTGAGAAGGCCCTTTACGAAGACCGATCGCTGATCCGCATGCTGGGCATGCGCAGGTCTATGTTCATCGTGTCCCGTGAACTCGCTCCCGTCGTCCAAGCGTCCTGTTCCCGCACGATCGCGGCGGCCCAGCGCAGGAGATTGGTGAAGCTCCTCGACGGCGCGGGGGTGGGGCCTGCTCCGGGCGACTGGCTCGCCGACGTCGAGACGTCGGTGGTAGCCGCCCTGCGTGCCGCGGGCGAGGCCACGGCCGCCGAGCTCGCCGAGGCCGAACCGCGGCTGCGCACATCGCTGGTGATGGCGGAAGGCAAGCCATACGAGGCGACGCAGAACATCACCAGTCGGGTGCTTTTCCAACTTGCCGTCGACGGCCACATTGTGCGCGGCAGGCCACGGGGCGGGTGGACGACCAACACCTACCGGTGGTCGCCGATGGAGTCGTGGCTGCCGGGGGGATGCCGGAGCTGGATGGCGGCGCCGCGCGTGCCGAGCTGGTGCGTCGGTGGCTCGCAGCCTTCGGACCCGCGCCGCAGTCGGACCTGAAGTGGTGGACCGGGCTGGGGGTGCGTGAGTTGAAGGCCGCGATCGCCGCGGTCGGGGCGGTGGAGGTCGGGATCGGCGCAGATGAGCCGGGCCTAGTGCTGCCCGACGACGTCGACCCGGTCGAGGCGCCCGAACCGTGGGCCGCGCTCCTCCCGGGCCTCGACCCCACCCCGATGGGCTGGCACCAGCGTGACTGGTACCTCGGACCGGATCTGGCAGCCGCGATCGTGGACCGCACCGGCAACATCGGGCCCACGGTGTGGTGGGACGGGCGGATTGTCGGCGGCTGGGCCCAGCGCCGCGACGGTGAGATCGTGCATCGGCTGCTGGCGGACGTGGGGGCTGAGGGGGAGGCAGCGGTGGCAGACGCGGTCGCCGCGCTCGCGCGGCGGATCGGGCCGGTGCGGGTTACTCCCCGGTTCCCCGCACCGCTGGACCGCGAGCTGGTGGCCTCCTGACGAGCGCGGCCGCGCCGCCTCAGCGGCTCACCGCCCGCCAGTACTGGCGGACGGCGAGCGGCACGAAGATCACGAGCAGCAGTGCGGTCCACAGCACGGTGGCCAGCACCGGGTTTTGGAGCGGCCACGCGGTGGGCGGCACCTCGGCGCCGGCGTTGCCGAACAGCTCGCGGGTGGCCTGAACCAACGCTGAGATCGGGTTCCAGGTCGCCACCACCTGCAGCGGGCCGGGCAGGCTCTCCAGCGGCACGTAGGCGTTGGAAAGGAAGCCGAGCGGGATCGCTACTGTGAAGCTGGCGTTGCTCACCACCTCAGGCACCGGCATAGCCAGGCCGATCGTCGCCATCACCCAAGACAGCGCGTAGGCGAAGGCCAGTAGTAGCGCGAAGCCGAGCAGGGCGTCGCCGCTCGAGGTGTTGATCCGCCAGCCGACGAGCAGGCCGAGAACCGCCGTCACCAGGATCACCAGGCTGTTGTTGGCCAGGTCGCTCGTCGTGCGGCCGACCAGCACAGCTGAGCGGGAGATCGGCATTGACCGTAGCCGGTCGACGATACCGCTGCGGATGTCCGACGCCATCGCTGTGCCTGTCGTGACCGCCCCCATGAGCAACGCCTGGACGAAGATCCCGGGCATCAGGTACTCGCGGTAGCCGACGCCGGGCGTGTCGATGGCACCGCCGATGATGAATCCGAACAGGAGAGTCATCATGATCGGCGCCACCGCGGAGTTCACCAACAGCTCGGGCACCCGCAGGATCATGAGGAGATTGCGGCGCGCGATCACCGTGCCGTCGGACAGCGCGCGAGACAAGGTGCTCATCGGCCGCCCTCCGAGTCGGGGACTGGCGTGCCTGACGGCTCTGGGTGGTCAGTGAGCGCGAGGAACACCTCGTCGAGGCTGGGTCTGCGCAGCGCCGCGTCGAGCACCTGGACCTGCTCCGTGCGCAGCCGACGCACGCCTTCCAGGAGCGCGTCAGCCCCGTCTGTGACCGGCGCCGCGAGCAATGCCCGCTGGGGGTCGACCTGCACCGGGCCCGAAGCCAGCGAGTCCAGGAGCTCCCGCGCCGTGAACCGCCCCGGCGTGTCCGGAGAGCTATCGGGTTGAGTGCTCTGACTCGGGCTGGCCGATGTGTTGACGGTAGTGCGCGGCCTCCAGCTCGGCCGGGGGCAGGTCCGCGGCAGCGGAGTGCAGCC